>CAYVLG010000019.1:7189-13310 GCA_964452345.1 uncultured Lachnospiraceae bacterium | reverse complement strand
AAGGAAGCCGTTTTTAATATCGCATTGGCGGCAATGATTCTGTGTATGCGCTTTGTACTGCTTGCATACACGGACGTTCCGATGATAATGTACGTCGTTGCCGTTGTGCTTTGCGAGGCAATATTCGTGCTGTACGATATCGCGCTTTCAAGGCTGATATCTTTTTACGTTTACCGCTTGAGAAAAAGACTGAAAATCAAATAACGCAAAACCGCTTTGACATGGCTTTTCGTGCAGTCAAAGCGTTTTTTTGGTGGGTCTCAGTTATTTTTGCTTGCTTTTAAAAAAAACGGCGGCGAGGAACGATATTCCGAGTACCGCGCCTATTACTGCGGCCGACGCGGAGAGCCCGCCGCCGAGAACTCCGAGCAGTCCTTTTTCTTCGACGGCGGTTTTTACTCCGCGCGCTATGACGTAGCCGAAGCCCGTAAGAGGCGTTGAAGCTCCCGCTCCCGCAAATTCGGCAAACGGTCCGTAGACGCCGACCGCCCCCAAAATCACTCCCGCAACAACGTATCCGACGAGTATACGCGCAGGGGTCAGAGACGTTTTGTCAAGCAGAATTTGAGCGATGACACAGAGCAAACCGCCGAAAACAAATGCTTTGACGTAATCAAACAGAAAATCCATTTTATTAACCTCCGTATTCAAGTCTTATCAGATGCCCGACCGCGGGAATTGCCAGCCCCTGCTGTATGCTTGACGGACTCATCATGGCACCTGTCCCGACGAGAAGCATATTTTTTATTTTTCCTTGTGCTATGTCGGGGAAAAAGCGCGCGGCAAGCACCGCGGCGGAGCAGCCGCACCCCGAACCGCCGGCGTGCTTGTCCTGCCGTTTTCTGTCGTAAATCATTATACCGCAGTCGTTGTACCGCGCTCTTATATCCAATCCCTCCGCGGCAAGCATTTCACAAAGAAGAGAACCGCCCTCGGCTCCGAGATCTCCTGTGATTATGCAGTCGAAGTCGGTCGGCTTAAGCCCGCTTTCTTTAAAATATCCGTAAACGGTATTTGCCGCGGCAGGCGCCATTGCCGCACCCATATTCGAGGCGTCGCTTATGCCTTTTTCAATCACTGTTCCCGGCATAGCTTCGGTAATGCGCACGCTTCCGCGGTTTTCGACCGAAAAAGCCGCCGCTCCCGTTACCGTCCACTGCGAGGTCGGAGAACGCTGTGCTCCGTATTCTATCGGAGAACGGTACTGCCGTTCCGCCGCAAGATAGTGCGACGACGTTACGGCGGCACACACCTTGAAATATCCTGCCGATACGGTCATTGCCGCAAGTGTCAGGGCTTCGACCGCGGTAGAGCACGCGCCGTAAAGACCGAAAAAGGGAACGTCAAAGCCGAGCAGTCCGTATGACGAGCCGACGCATTGATTTTGCAGGTCTCCCGCAAGCATTGCTCCAAAATCCTCGGCACGGTATCCGCTTTTGCTCATCAAAAGCTCAAATGCCTTTTTCTGCATATTGCTTTCTGCCTGCTCCCACGTGTCGGCTCCGAATTTGTCGCTCTCGTCGCGATAGTCGAAAAGCTCTCCCAAGGGTCCGCGCGCCTCTTCTTTCCCGACCGCGCCTGCAGCAAAGGATATTGCCGCGTTTTCAATTTTTATTATACGGTTCATCGTAGCCTCCGTAAAAAAAGGTATGATTATAGTATTTGCTTATTTTTTGAAAATATGTCTTGAAATTCTGCAATAATGTGATATAATAAATATAGAATACGATTTAATCTTTTAACGAAAGGAAATATATATTATGCTTTATACTCTTAAAAATGAAATTCTCAAGGTTACCGTTTCGTCTCTCGGTGCGGAAATCGTTTCCGTGAAGCGCGGAGAGTGCGAGTACATATGGCAGGGAAATCCCGAATTTTGGAACGGTCAGGCACCTATTCTGTTCCCTGTCTGCGGAAGGTTTTTCGGAGGAAAATATACGTACCGCGGAAAAGAATATGAGATGGGTATACACGGTTTCGCGAGAAAGTCCGAATTTACGGTCAGGGAGGCAAGCGAGAACCGTATCGTGTTTTCGCTGAAGCAAAGCGAGGAAACTCTGCCGCAATATCCGTTTGATTTTGAATTGACCGTTTGCTATACGCTGGAGGGCGACAAGCTGTCTTCTGCCGTAAATATAAAAAATACGGGTGACAGCGTAATGCCTGCAACGTTCGGAGCTCATCCCGGCTTCAACGTTCCGCTTGACGGCGGAATTTTTGAGGATTGGTATATAGAATTTGCCGAGAACTGCACGCCGAACGAGCTTATACTTTCGGATACTTGCTTCAATACGGGGAAAAAACGTGCCTATCCGCTTGAAAATTCGCGTATAATTCCGCTTCGTCACAGCCTTTTCGATATTGACGCCGTTTTTATGGATAAAATAAAATCGCCCGTAACTTTGAAGAGCGATAAATCGAGCCGAAGCGTTACGCTGGAATATTCCGTTTCGGATATGCCGTATCTCGGACTGTGGCATAAGCCGCAAAGCTCCGCGCCTTACGTTTGTATCGAGCCGTGGTGCGGTCTGCCGTCCTATGACGGAGAAATCGAAGATATAGAAGTTAAAAACGATATGCTTCATATATCTCCGTCAGACGAAAAAACAATATCATATAATATAATTTTCGGCTGATGGGAGGCGGAGGAATGCTTGATACTGCAAAAAAGCAATACCATATTGCGGTAACGCCCGACGATGTCGGCAAATACTGCATTCTTCCCGGGGATCCCGCACGGTGCGAAAAAATCGCCTCATATCTCGAAAATCCCGTTTACGTGGGAACAAACCGAGAATACTGCATTTGGAACGGCACGCTGTGCGGGGAAAAGGTCACGGTCTGCTCAACGGGGATAGGAGGTCCTTCGACCGCCATTGCCGCGGAGGAGCTAACGGCGTGCGGAGCAAAGGTACTGCTTCGTGTCGGAACCTGCGGAGGCATAGCTGAGAAGGTTTGCTCGGGCGACGTCGTTATAGCTTCGGGTGCGGTAAGACAGGACGGAACTTCGCGCGAATACGCGCCGATAGAATTTCCCGCCGTTTCGGGGACGAATGCGCTTTTTGCCTTAAAAGAGGCGGCGGAGACTCTCGGATATAAGTATCATACGGGAGTCGTGCAGAGCAAGGATTCGTTTTACGGACAGCATTCTCCCGAGCGTATGCCCATAGCCGAAGAGCTGTCGGCAAAGTGGGAGGCGTGGAAACGTCTCGGCGTGCTTGCCAGCGAAATGGAGGCTTCGGCGCTGTTTACGGTCGGTGCGTCGCTTGGAATAGAGTGCGGAGCGGTGTTCCTTTGCGTGTGGAATCAGGAGCGTTTTAAGGCGGGTCTCGATACTTCCGAAAACGAGACTCACGACACAAACCGCGCGATTGCGACGGCGGTCGAGGCGGTCAAATTGCTTATTGCAAAAAGCGCAAAAAAATAATTTCAGAAAATTTATTTTTATGCTTGACATAGGTTATATTGTTATGGTATAATTAATACACTGTAGGTTAAACAAAATAAAATTTTCCGACGCGGGAAATTTTGACGATAAATATAAAATATAATTTTGTAAAAAATAAAGGAGAAAACAAAAAATGAAAAAAATACTCGCTATTTTCTTGGCACTGATTACGATTCTTTCCGTCACTCTTGTTGCATGTAACGACGACAAGGGAACGACAGGCGGAAATTACGATAATGATAACGACGGCACCGACGACGAATTTGTAGCACGTAAAGATACTACATCCGACACAACAACCGATACGTCGACGGATACGGGCAAAAATAATACAAGCGGTTGGACTGATGTTAATATGACGGTTTATGCGTCGTGGAGTTATGCACTTAGAAGTGAGCCTAATTTTAATAGTAGCATTCCAATGAAGGAAGAAACAAAATCTAATGTAGAAGTAGCACAAGGTGATGAATTGACCGTTGTTGCCGAATACAACGATTGGTATAAAGTAATATATAACGGTAAGGAGTACTATATAAATCGTTATTGTACAGTTGCCTCAAAAGAAGAGTTATCTTTTAAACGGTTGGAAACAGAGGAGCAGTTTGTAATTACTCTAAAAAAAGATAAAGAAGTTAATATACGTGATATACAAGTAAGAGTTTCAAATACTGATCAAGAGCACGTAAAAACCCTTAAGGGTGTTGTTGAGTTAACGGTAGTTGCAAAAAATACGAAATGGTATAAAGTATTGTATAATGAAAAAGAATATTATCTCTATATTTCTGGTACAAAGCAACATTTTGACGGCATTCCTGATAGTGACTCTTCGAGCGGTGCAGTTTAATAATATTACATATAAAACGGTTATCCATTGTGGTAGCCGTTTTATTTTTTTTACTTTTCAGGAAGTTTTTGCGGAGCTTTTTTTAAAAAGCGACAACGCTTCCCCAAAAACAAGCACATTTTCCGTTCTCATTAAGGATTTTAGCCTAAAAAATAATTCCTTGGAAGTTTTTTGCTACGCTTTTTTTCAAAAAAGCGTAAACGCGTCCTTGCTTTTCTTAAATTGCCGTTAAATATTCCGTTTTTGCCGTTGACACAGCACTGCCGTTGCTTTATAATAAATAGAAATATATTTTTACCGTAAGGAGATTTTTATGTGCAGTAAAAATACGAACGCGCCGTCCCCGACGGAGCTTGCCGAGCTGACAGAGCGTGTGTTAAAGATGCTTCCCGAGCTTAATAAATACGATGAATTTCCGAACGTAAGCTATGATAACCCGAGAGCGCGTGAAATATATAAAAATGCCGCGGACGGAATTTTTCCCGAAATTTCCTTTGATATTGAAAATAAACCGCTCGACTGCGCGGATATCGAAAAAATATACGAAAACGCACATTCGGCACTTGCCAAGGCGGCGGCTCTCAATGTTTATAAAAAGTCACGCGCGGCGATACACGACGGACGGTATGACGTCGAATTGCGTGAAGAGTTGTTCGCCGTTCTGGAAAAAATCAAGCTTAAAAGCAGAAATTACGGAGAACCTCATAACGTTGTAGAAAACGAAGACGATACCAAGCGTTGGATATATTCCTATGAAAACGGTCCCATGGTGCGCGAGGTGAAAATAAAAAGCAAAAAGCAGGGTATGAAGCCCCTGGAGATAGTTCAGTTTTCAGATACTCATTTCAATTACTGCAACGAAAGAGATCTTGCGGAAGCAAATCCCGCGCTTATGAGTACGCTCGAACACCGCCGTTGGCACGCAAACGGCGATACCGCCGACGTTGCCGAGCGTTCACTCAAATATGCGTCTATGTCGGACCAAACGGTCGTAACGGGCGATATACTTGACTATCTTTCGTTCGGAGCTCAGGAGCTTACACAAAAACACCTTTTTTGGAAGGATTCAAATATGCTTGCCGCCATCGGAGGTCACGACGTTACGCGTGAAATGCAGGGAGTCGTTGCGGATACGACGTCACTTGAATCAAGGTTCGATATTTTGCGGAGCTTTTGGTGTAACGATATTTTTTATGCGTCGAAAATTATCGGCGAAAGAGTTACCGTTACGGTTATGGACAACGGCTCGCACGGAAGATACGGCGAGGAGCAGTTTGTCAAGCTGAAACGCGATATAGAATATGCAAGGCAAAACAGTCTGATTATGCTTATATTCCAGCACGAGCCGCTTTGTACGCGCAATCCCGACGAAACGGAAGTTCCTTTTGTGCGTGCGAACGACCCCGGCTGTTCCCGAAATTTTCTCAATGACTATATCGGAGGAGAGTATACGGAATGCGTGCTGAAGGACGAACAGACAATGAATACGTGCAGTCTGATAAGGCAGAGCGGCGACGTCATCAAGGGGCTGTTCTGCGGACATTTGCACAGCGACCTTTATACGGAGATAATAGGTACGGACAGCGACGGAATGCCGAACGGTATGATGATACCGCAGTATATTCTTACCGCGACGGTTTACGAAAATCTCGGACACGTTATGAAAATAACGGTCGATTAAGGAGAAAATATGAATATCACAAAAAATAAAATAACTGTCGGAGCGGAAAAGCCTTTCAGCTTTCTGCATATGAGCGATACGCATTTTACGCTGGCAGACGAAAGAGACAACGTCAGAAAACGCGAGCTTGCGGAAAACAGAACAAAAT
>CAYVLG010000019.1:0-7179 GCA_964452345.1 uncultured Lachnospiraceae bacterium | reverse complement strand
GTACTCGGGAGCGGAAAAGGCAGCGGAAGAAATTGAGGCATACGCCAAGGAAAACAAATTGCTTATTACCCATACGGGAGATTTTATAGATTTTGTTTCGGAGGCAAACCTCGACCGTCTTAAACGCTTTACCGACGAAAACGACGTTTTTATGGCGGCGGGAAATCACGAATTCAGCCTTTACGTCGGAGAGGCGTTTGAGGACGCCGAATACAGAAATTTAAGCCTCGGCAGGGTTCAGGCGTGCATAAAAAACAATATGAGATTTTCTTCAAGAAAAATCAACGGGGTAAATCTTGTTGCCATAGATAACGGCTATTATCTGTTTGAGCGCGAGCAGTTGGAGGCTCTGAAAAAAGAGGCGGAGTACGGTCTTCCGATGATACTGTTTATGCACACGCCGTTATATGACGAGGAGCTTTACCGTATAATGGGAGAGAATAACTGCCTCGGCGAGGCGGCTTATATGGTTGCGGCTCCCGAGAAACTTATGACAAATTACAGCGATTACCGCCGCCGTCAGCAAACGGCGGACGGAATAACTCTCGAAACGGTGGAGTATATCAAAAATCAGCCTCTTATAAAGGCGATATTCTGCGGTCATATGCACGATTTTATAAGCGAAACAAGGCTGATCGACGGTATTACGCAGTATATATCCAATTTTGATAACGTCCGTTTGGTCGAAGTGGTTTGAACGGAGGAGCTATGGATAAGTCTATGTTTAACGGAGTCCGTCTCGGTATTGATATGGGAGGAACTCTGACAAAATTTATTGTGCTCGAGGACGGAGAAAAGAAATATGAGGAAAGTCTGCCGACGCCGAGAACCTCGTGCGAGGATATTGTCGCCTTTATCGCCGAGGAATACGGACGGCTGAACGAACGTTTTAATATAGAGCGTATCGGAATAGGCGTTCCCGGGGTTGTAAGAGACGGCAGAGTGTACGCGGACAATTTGCCGATGAACGGCGCGCCTGTGCTCGATATGCTGAAAAAATACGCGGACAAGCCGACGGCGATAGACAATGACGCAAACTGCGCCGCTCTGGCGGAGGCGAGGCTCGGCAAAACAAAATGCGGCAATCTCGTTACGGTGACAATCGGTACGGGAATCGGCGGAGGTATAGTCCTTGACGGCAAAATACGCCGCGGCAGAGGCGGTATGGGAGAAATATGCCATATGAGCATAGAGGCGACGGGCGGAGAACTTTGCTTATGCGGGCACCGCGGCTGTTGGGAGAGCTATGCCTCCGCAACGGCACTTGTAAAAAGCGCGGAGCGTGCGGCGGCAGAAAACACGGATTCTTATTTGTATGAGCTGTACCGCGAAGGCAATAAGCTTGACGGTAAGCTGATATTCAGGGCAATAAAGGAAGGCTGTCCCGTTGCAGAAAAGGTACTTTCGGAGTATTTGGACAAGCTGGCGGTCGGCATTAAAAATATCGCATATATTTTTGATCCTGATGTTATTGTTCTGGCGGGAGGCATTACAAGAGACGGAGACGTTTTTATAGACGAGCTGAAGAAAAAAGCAAATATCGGTGTACCGATAGAGATATCCGTTTTGCAAAACGAGGCGGGTGCATACGGTGCGGCACTTCTTGCCGACGAAGCTTAAAATGATATAATATATTGAAGGAAATCCTCGGGTAATATGCCCGAGGATTTTTTTGATATAAATAAAATTTTTAAATAATATTGCAATTTTCGAAAATTGCCACCAAAAACACAGTTTTTGCCATTGCTATAAGAGCAAATATTATGTATAATAAACTAAATAGGTTTGTATAAAATAAAGGAGACCGATTATGAACGATATATTGATGATATATCCCGAATTCGATTCGCGCATAGAACGCGATTATATGTACAGCGTCAGCGTAACTCAGGGAAACAAAACGGCTTCGCTTCCCGTGTACAACCACACGGAGGACAGCCGCGTTGAACGCAATCCCGTTGACGACAGACGTGCGGACGAATACCGCCGCTTTTCCACCTTTGCCTTTGAGGGTGCGGGCGTCAGAGTCGACATAAAGGTAAACAGAGATTTTCACGACTATGCCGTAATGCCGTCGGCAAAAAAATTCAGGCACGAGTTTAAGGACGGAGTTATTTCCGTTTTTCTCGACCGTCCCGACTATTTTCTCATAAGGCTTGACGGAAAGGATCATACCATACTTTCTGTTATTGCCGACGAGCCCGAAAGGGAGATTCCCGAGGCTGGCGAAAAAACGATTGTTGTAGACAAATGGCAGGAGGCCGAAGGCGGAATTTTGGAGCTGACGGAGCCCGAAACCACGCTCTATATTCCCGCAGGCTCGGTTTTGAACGCAAGAGTACGTGTTTGTGCGGATAACTGCCGTATAATCGGTCGCGGAGCGATAGTCGACCCCGTAGGCGATATATACAGATACAGCGCGGAAGAGCTGAATACGGGAGTCGTTCTGCTCGTCAATGCGGTAAACAATACGCTTATAGACGGAATCCATATGCTGGATTCAAAGGCTTTCAATATAGAGTTTGTCGGCGTATGGCAGAAAAAGTGGGCTGTCGGCAATACGGTAAGAAATACAAAAATATTCTCCACTCAAATGTCGAGCGACGGTATTACCTGTTGTTATTATTCAAAAGACACTCACGCGGAGCACTGCTTCCTTTACTGTGCGGACAATGCTCTCGTATACGAGGACGGCGCACATTATAAGGACATTACGATAGGAACGACCTGCAATGCGCTGTTCCCGCAGACCGACGTCCGCGATTCTTCCGTAGAGGACGCGTATATTTTCCGTGCCGACGAGGGAATTATCAACTGTGAGTACGGCGGAGAGAATGATATGATTGCTCTGGAAAATCATACGGTAAAAAATCTGAATGCCGTCGATATTACATATACTCCGTATTTTATTTATGTTGAAAATCCGGCTTCTTGTCCCGCGGTACCGAAGAGAGGCGGTATGACGGTTGAGAACGTATGGCTCCCCAAGCTGTCGGATACGAGGACGAACAGTTTTTATCACAGCATAGCGGGCGGAGATTACGCAGTGATGCTGAAAAACATTTCGCTGGGCGGAGAGCTTGTAACCGAGGTAACGCCCGAAACGGTAGGCGGAAGAGTCGAAAAAGGGGTAAGTACGTTCAGGTATCTTACCGAAGGCGGTTTTGAGCCGAAGAGTGACCCGAACAGACGTACTGTTGAATATAAGAATGACATAAACGTATTTGTAGGAGTATGGCAGGTATATTTTGAAAATCCGATAATAAGAAACGGTAACGACATTTTGCTCCCGACGGAACAGCTTAAGGCGGAGCTTCGCACCGACTGCGGAACGTCGGACGGGGTTATCGGCGGCGTCGGATATACGAGGCTCGGCGGCATTGTCGGAGCAGGTATGGCAAAAGCTGTCGATGTGAAAGATAACAATGTGACAATAACACCCAACGGCAATGCGGACAATCTGCTTTTGCCCGATACGGGTATCGTTTCAAAATATACTGAATTTATCTGTTATGCGTCTCATTTGGTCGTACTGCACGAGAACGGAGAATGCGTATACCGAATAATTAACAGCATTAAGCACAAGTCGGTCGGAATTTTCCGTATTATAAAAGAAGAAATACAAAAATACGGAGAGGGCGTTTACCGTCTTTCCTTCGAGACGAGAGCCGATGAAGGCGAAAGACTGAAGGCGGCGGTGCTGTACAGTGCGTGCTCTCCGTGCGAAAAGCTTTTTGAAACCGACGGAGATTGGAAAAAATGCTATATGGATATAAATATCGGCGCGGAGCAGCTCGGCAACGCGAGAATTGCTTTTGCAATCGGATGTGACGGAGAGAGCGCGGTAGATGTATTCGACTTTAAAAATATAGCGTTAAATAAAATAAAATGAAAAGAGAGGAACGAAGAATGAAAAATTTTATGAAGCTTATTTTGGTTATCCTTTGTATTTCGATGCTGACAACGTGTGCACTTTCGGGGTGCAAAAAAACGGAAGAAAACAATGACGAAACAACGGATACGGAGCTTGAGACTTCGGATAATAGCGGCGGTGACGATGAAGAACAGGGAACGCTTATTATTTATCCCGAGTTTGACGAAAGAATAGAACGCGACTATATGTATACGGTCAGCGTAACGCAGGGCGACAAGACGGCAAGCCTTCCCGTATACAATCACACCGTTGCAAGCCGTACCACGAGAAGTAACGTAGATACCACTGCCGACGAGTACAGACGCTTTTCTACCTTTGCTTTTGATCCCGCTGGCGGAAGAGTACGCGTCGATATAAAGGTGAACTGTGATTTTGACAGCTATTCGGTAATTCCTTCTCCGAAGAATTTTGAAAGTACGTTCGGCGGAAAGGGTGTTATCTCGGTTTATCTTGACGAGCCGGATTATTTTATGATACGTCTCAACGATAAGGACAGCACGCTCATTGCGATTTTTGCCGACGAGCCGGAGACCGATGTACCTACCAAGGATATAAACACTACCATAATCGACGGCTGGTATGACGCACCCGACGGTATAATAAGACTTAATAAACCCAATCAGGTTTTATACATAAAGCCCGGTGCGGTGCTTAACGGAAGAATCAGTATAACGGCAGATAACTGCAAGGTAATAGGAAGAGGCGTAATACTCGACCCGTTCAGCGATATCTACAATTATGACGAAAAAGAAGTTCCCGAGGACGGCGGCGGAGACGATGTTTGTCTTATAACGCTGTACAATGCAAACGAAACTGTCATAGACGGAGTTCATCTTTTGAATTCCTATGCCTTCAATATCAATATACGCGGTATCTGGAACAGAACCTACGCAAAGGACAACAAGGTTACGAACGTAAAAATGCTGTCCTCCCAGATGTCGAGCGACGGTCTCTCCTTTGTGTACTATAACAAGAATACGCTTGCGGAGCACTGCTTCGTATATGTCGGAGACAATGCCGTACTGTATGAGGACGGAGCACACTTTAAGGATATTCTCGTAGGTACGACGTGTAACGCAATATTCCCGCAAACCGACGTAAGAGATTCCTCGTGCGAGGACATTTACGTATTCAGAGCCGACGACAATATTATAAATAAAGAATACGGCGGAAGCAACAATCAAACGATTATAGACAATCATACGATAACAAATCTGTATGCCGTGGACGTTACGTATACAAACAGTCTCTTGTATGTCGAGGCGGCGAACGGCTGTGTATCTTATAACGGCGGTACGACAATAAAGAATATTTATCTTCCCGATATTCTCGGTATCAAGTCGGTGCTTTATCAAAATCTTGCCGACGGAAACTGTGAGGTAAATCTTGTAAATATTTCTCTGAACGGAAAACTTGTTTCGTCGATTAACACGAGCCTCAGCGGCAGTAAATACAGCGGATATATGATACCGAGCGAGAATTACGGCTGGATAGGCTACGAAAAAACGCACAGCTTTTCATATACGACGACGGATGATTTCAATCCGAACGTCAAGAAGCATTCGGTTACCGTTAATTACAAAAACGACACAAACGTTTTTGTCGGAGGATATCAGGTATTCTATAAATATCCGATAATCAAGGACGGCAGCGATATACTCGTTCCGTTTGAGCAGACGCAGACCGAGCTTCGCACCTCAAAGACGGCGACCGCTTTTGAGAGAGACGGTATAAATTACATATCTGTCGACAGTCTCGTCGTATCGGGTATGGCAAAGGCGGTTTCCAAGAATGACGGTAAGATTGTCATTACGCCTAACTACGGCGGCGAAAACCTGATATTGCCCGATAGCGGAATACTGTCAAACGTTACCGAAATGAGAGCATCGCACTCGGAAATTACCGCAGTGAAGAACGGAAATACATCGGTATACCACGTAACGGCAAACACAAGCAGCTCCGATACGCTCGGTATACATATGCTTCTCAATGAGGCGATAAAGAAATACGGTACGGGTAACTACAAGCTGACATTTGACGCAAAGTCGACTTCGGCGAAAAAACTGACTGCAAGCATAGGCTACAGCAATGAAAAATATACGCACAAATCGGTAAGTGCAGATATAGGTACATCGTGGAGCACGGTTACGCTGGAATTCAGCGTTGCTCAAAACCTGCTCGACCAGTCGCAGATACGTCTTACGGTAACCACCGATTGGGTTAGACTTGCCGACTTCGATATTACGAACATCTGCCTTGTAAAGGTTAATTAAAATCAAAAAACGGTATGAAGCACGAGAATATTTATCTTAAAGAGCATTTTCCGTTTCTCGGTGAAAACGGGCGAAATCCTTCGGTCGAGGTCTATTTGCCGTACAACATATATCAAATGCAACGGCAGGACAAAAAAAGACCGTGCGTCATCATAGCTCCCGGCGGCGGCTACAGCTGGTGCAATCAGCATGAGGGCGAGCCGTATGCAATGAATTTCCTCGGAGAGGGCTTTAATGCGTTCGTTCTTTCGTATTCCGTGACCAAAGGGGCATTCCCGGCACAGCTGCGCGAGGTCGCGGCTGTGCTGGAGCTGATATATAAAAACGCGGACACTTGGAATTGCGATACCTCTAAAATACTTATCTGCGGTTCGTCCGCGGGCGGTCATCTGGCGGCTCATTACTCAAATGCGTATGCCTGCTCCGAGGTTCGCGAGGTGTTTCCCGAGAGTAAGCCCGTTGCGGGTACCGTACTATGCTACCCCGTTATAACGGCAGATCCCGCATACGCTCATCTCGGAAGCTTTCAGAATCTTACGGGAAGTGAAGTTCTGACGGACAAAGAGATTGAAAGTCTGTCGTGCGAGCGTCTCGTTACCTCGGATACGCCTCCCGCCTTTATATGGCATACTGCCGAAGACAACTGCGTACCCGTTATGAACAGCTTTCTGTACGCCGACGCACTGCGAAAAGCGGGAGTTCCGTTCGAGCTTCATATCTATCCTTACGGTGCTCACGGGCGCGCCACCTGCGATATTCATACGTGCTATGAGGACGTTGCGGATACGCTGTGCTGTGTACACCTTCATTCATGGCTTTCAAATCTCAAGGAATGGCTGAAGGTAATGGGCTTTAAATACTGATGATAAGAGGAACAATAAAATGAAAGAAAAAAAGATAGGCATATCGATAGGTCAGCTTCAGCGCATATACGGCGACAAGGGAGCTATCAAAATAGCCGCAGATATAGGT
>CAYVLG010000018.1:0-13348 GCA_964452345.1 uncultured Lachnospiraceae bacterium | reverse complement strand
TCTGCGGAGCCTGCCGTCCACGTGCTTACATAGCAGGTTGAGGACGAGACCTCGGGCACCGTGCCGAGAAAGGCACTGTCGCTGTCGCTTTCCATAGGCGTCGCGGCTTCCGTCGGAATATCAATGATACGCGTGCTTACGGGAGTTTCCCTGCTTTGGATAGTAATTCCGGGCTACATAATCGCGCTGGCACTGTCGTTTGTCGTTCCGGATATTTTCACGTCAATTGCCTTTGACTCGGGCGGAGTTGCTTCGGGACCTATGACGGCGACGTTCCTCTTGCCGTTTGCCGTCGGAGCCTGCTCGGCTGTCGGAGGCGACGTCGTAAAGGACGCATTCGGACTTGTCGCATTGGTTGCCTTGACTCCTCTTATCGCAATACAGATTCTCGGTCTTGTTTACAAGAGCAAGTACAATAAGCGTAAAACCGAGACGCCTGCCGAGGAGGAACCCGTGCCCGAGGCTATCGGCATAATAAACAATCCCGATGATGATATAATAGATCTGTAAAGGAGGCTTACCGTGAAGGACCTATTCTTTCTTATAACAATCGTCAGACGCGGAGACGCTCATGAATATGACGAATTTTACCGCTCCGAGGGCGTGGACGTCGTATATACGACCGCCTGCAGCGGTACCGCTCACGCCAAGACCCTGAGTTTGCTCGGAATAGAGCGCACCGACAAGTCGATGCTGTTTTCTACCGTTACGGGCGATACGTTATCGAGACTCAAAAAGCTTTTGACCACGCAAATGAAAATCGACCTGCCCGACAGGGGCGTTGCTATGGCTATTCCGCTTTCGGGCGTGGAAGGAAGCCGGGCACTTGAGTATTTCACGTCCAACCAAAAAACAACCGATATTACCTTGACGGAGGATAACGATATGCAATCTTCTCACGAGCTTATAGTAGCGATATACGAAAAAGGATATACCGACCTTGTAATGGATGCCGCCAGAGAAGCGGGCGCAGGCGGAGGAACGACGGTAAATGCCAAGGGCACAGCCGCGGGAGCCGAAAAATTTTTCGGTCTTTCGCTTGCCGTTGAAAAGGAAATCGTATTTATAGTGTCGGGTATCGACAAGAAAAAGGATATTATGAAGGCAATTATGCAAAAGGCGGGCGTCGATTCAAAAGCTCACGCCCTGGTGTTCTCTCTTCCCGTGTCGGAAACGGCGGGCTTTCGCTTTGCCGATGCCGTCGAAAAGGAATGAGTATATCGGCATAATGTAAAAGCAAATAAAAATTCGGGGCTGTGAAAATGTATCGAAAAGGCATTTTCGCAGCCCTGCCTTTAGTTTGCCACCGTTTACAATTTATGATTAATTATCGGTTATCTTATTGACTTTGACCGTTTATTATGATAAAATAATCATACGCAGATTTAAGCTGATAATTTTACGGCTTTTACAATATATTTGTTTCAGAGGTTTTATTTATGATTGAATTGCTTTCTCCCGCGGGAAATTTTGAAAAGCTCCGCGCCGCCCTGCTTTACGGCGCAGACGCGGTGTATCTTGCGGGTCGCCGCTTCGGTATGCGCTCCGCGGCGGATAATTTTACCGTCGAAGAGCTTTACGAGGCTTCAAAATATACGCACGGGCTTGGAAAAAAGCTGTACCTTACATTGAATACGATGCCGCACGGAAACGAGTACGGTGCCTTGGCGGATTTCCTTCGCGATATATCGGGGGCGGGAATTGACGCCTTTATAGTTGCCGATCTCGGTGTGATGTCTCTTATAAGGGAGATACTCGGAGACGTTGAAATACATATTTCGACTCAAGCGGGCATTGTCAGCGCAAAATCCGCGCTTGCATATGTATCGCTGGGTGCTAAGCGGCTTGTGCTGGCGCGTGAGCTGACGCTCTCCGAAATTGCGGAAATAAAGGAAGCTATTCCCGACGGTATAGAGCTTGAGGCTTTTATTCACGGCTCTATGTGTGTTTCGTACAGCGGACGCTGTATGCTGTCTCATCACCTTACGGGAAGGGACGCAAACAGAGGCGCATGCACACAGCCTTGCCGCTGGAATTACGTTATTGTTGAAGAAAAGCGTCCCGATGTTCCTTTGCCCATTGAGCAGACGGAGCTTGGAACTTTTATTATGTCGTCAAAGGATATGTGTACCGTTTCGATTATTCCCGAGCTTGTAAAGGCGGGTATAAATTCCTTTAAGATAGAGGGACGAATGAAAAGCGCGTATTATACCGCCGCCGTTACGAATGCGTACCGTATGGCAATAGATTCTTATTTGAGGGCTCCCGAGAGCTACGAATACGACAGCCGACTGCTGCGCGAGCTTGAGAGCGTGTCGCACCGAGAGTATTGTACGGGGTATTATCTTGATACTCCCGCCGACGCACCGCAGCTGTCATCCAATACGGGCTATATACGCGAAAAAGCATATTTTGCAACCGCTCTCGATGATGCGGATCTGACGCTTCCCGATACGCTGGAGCGTACCGACGCGAACGGCACACTGTATCCCTTTATTCAGCGGAACAAGGTGAAGTTCGGAGACGCCGCAGAAATTATATCTCCATCAAAGCTGGGCCGTCCGTTCACCGTGACGGAGCTTTACGGAGCCGACGGCTCCGCTCTTGAATCCGCACCGCACCCTTCGATGAAATTTTTTGCCCGTGTGCCGTTTGAGGTCAGGGCGGGTGATATTATGAGATCCGGAGATAACTGATGATTACGGAATTTTTAAAATCCATTCTTTACGGTATTCTTGAGGGAATAACGGAATGGCTCCCCGTAAGCTCTACGGGACATCTGATACTTCTCGAGGAATTTCTTCCGCTTAACGTTGCGCCCGAGCTCGGCGAGGTGTTTGCCGAAGAATATTTCAGTATGTTCGAGGTGGTTATACAGCTCGGAGCAATTCTTGCCGTTGTAATTATGTTTTTCAAAAAACTTAATCCGTTTGCGCCGTCCAAAAGCACCGAGCAGAAAAAAAGCACGTGGCTGCTTTGGGGCAAGGTCGCCGTTGCAAGCATTCCCGCCGCGTTTGTCGGAGTTGTGCTTGATAAGCTTATCGAGAAAATAAGCGGTAAGGATATAGACGGCTGGCTGTATAATTGGACGACGGTTGCCGTCGCGCTTATCGTATACGGCATACTTTTTATCATTATAGAGCATATATACAAAAACAAAAACGCTTTGACGGTGTCCGCCGAGGACGTCACGTTTAAGCAGGCGGTTCTTATAGGCTGTTTTCAGGCTCTTTCGATAATTCCCGGTACGTCGCGTTCGGGCTCAACTATACTCGGGGCAAGAACAATAGGCATTTCGAGAAGTGCCGCCGCGGAGTTTTCGTTTTTTATGGGCATTCCCGCAATGGCGGGCGCAAGCCTTATAAAGGGGTATTCGTTTTTCGACTACGTTATCGAAAACGGCGTGTCGGTCCCCGCCCGGGCGTGGATATGCCTTGCCGCCGCTTGTGCCGTTGCATTTGCCGTTTCGATGGTTGCCATAAGGTTCCTTATGGATTTTGTAAAGCGTCACAGCTTTGCTCCGTTCGGAGTATACAGAATTGCGCTCGGCGCGCTTGTTATAATATATTTTCTTGTGAGATAAGCTATGGAATCTGTAAAAAAACCGAAAATTTCATATCCCATAATAGTCGAAGGAAAATACGACCGCCTGCGTGTGCTTTCCGTTTGCGACGCCACGGTAATAACCACCGACGGTTTTGGGATATTTAAAAAACAGGAAAAGCTTTCATTACTGCGCTCTCTTGCGTCAAAGTCGCCGATAATCGTCCTTACGGACAGCGACGGAGCGGGAAAGGTAATTCGCTCTCACATATCCTCGGCAATTCCCAAGGAACGGCTGATACAGCTGTATATTCCGCAGATAAAGGGAGTCGAAAAGAGAAAGAGCGCGCCGTCGGCAGAGGGCACGCTCGGAGTTGAAGGAATGGAGGGAAGGCTGATACTTGAACTGCTTAAGCCATTCGAGGACGGGGATACGGCGTCTCGCCTGTATGAAAATCCTCTTTGCAAGGCAGACTTCTACGAGGATGGGCTGACCGGGCACGCCGACAGCTCGAAAAAAAGGGACGCGCTTGCCTCTTCCTTGGGCTTGCCCGCAGGTATGACGCCGAACGCTCTGCTGTCCGCACTTAAAATTCTTATGAGCTACGGCGAGTATCTTGAGGCGGTCGGAAGAGCCGAGGCAAATGACAGCGAGAATAAAAAAGGAGTTTGAAATGAATATTCTTCATATGAAATACGCCGTCGAGGTGGCAAGGCTTGGTTCTTTAAACAAGGCGGCGGAAACGCTGCTTATCGCTCAGCCGAATATAAGCCGCTCCATAAAGGAGCTTGAGGCGGATCTCGGCATTACCATATTCAGCCGTTCCGCCAAGGGAACGTCACTTACGCCGGAAGGCGAACGGTTTATCACGTATGCAGAGGACATACTGAAGCAGATAGAGCAGGTGGAAATGCTTTATAAGCAGGGAGCACCCAAAAAGCAGAAATTTTCCGTCTCCGTTCCTCGGGCAAGCTATATTTCCGAGGCATTTGCCGAGTTTTCAAGTGCAATCGATCCGTTGTGTGCCGCCGAGATATTCTATAAGGAAACAGATACGAGAAGCACCGTCGATAACGTGTTAAACAGCGATTATAAGCTTGGCATAATACGTTACGCAGATAAATACGACAGATATTTTAAGTCGATGTTTGAGGAAAAGGGTATTTGCTGTGAGCTTGTTGCGGAGTTTTCATACGTCCTGCTTATGAGCAGGAAGCATCCGCTGGCAGGCAGAAATAACATATCGCTCAAGGAGCTTTCCGATTACGTCGAAATAGCTCACGCCGACCCCTACGTTCCGTCAATGCCTCTGTCAAAGGTTATTAAGGACGAGCTGCGCAACAATATAGACAGGCGTATTTTCGTTTTCGAGCGTGCAAGTCAGTTTGAACTGCTTTCGGAAAATACTCAAACGTTTATGTGGGTATCGCCCGTTTCGCAAAGGCTTCTTGAACGTTACGGCCTCGTTCAGATACAGTGCGCGGAAAATCAGAGAAAATATAAGGATATGCTTATTTACAGAGAGGGCTATAAGCTTACGCCGCTTGACAGTGAGTTTATAACGGCTCTTTGCAATTCGCGCCGCCGCAACCGCGTATAGATTTTCGGCGTTAAAAAATTTTGCCCGTTGCCAACGTGTCCGCTCCGAAAATAAAAACGACTGCGTCGTAGTCTCCGACGGGGAGTGACTTTGTATATCTCGGGTCTGCAACCGTAAGGTCAAAGCTTCTTGCAAGCAGCGGGATTACGGCATTTGCAAAGCTGTCCTTTATTATCAAAAGCTTTTTCCGTTCTTCGCCGTCAGCGGCGTCAACGTGTATAATTCCGTGATTTCCGCCGAGGAAAACTTTGTACTTATCTTTTTTGTCAAGCTCGTTCGGACGGTATAGGGAGTTTACGTCGCAGCCGCTGTCATCGCAAAACACCTTGAAGCTGTCGTCGCCTTCGTATCGGTAAAGCGATATTTCATCATATGAAACGGGAAGCAGTCCCGCTTTGGAATAAGTGCTTCCGAGAAATTTGCTGTTTACCGTTTGAATTGAAAAAGAATTTTTTTCGTATGGCTCGGCTCCGAGCCCGCTCATTATATTTTCATATAAAATATATACCCCGTCGGCGTCGAGATGATGGTCGGTTTTGTAATACACTTTTTCTCCCGCCGCCGCTGCCGATGTCAGCTTTCCGTAAAGCACTTCGGCAGACGGAATTTGCGAGAAAACAAGCTCCGATACTCCGCCTGCTTCCTCTCCGCCGAAATAGATATCCACGCTTCGCGGTAAAATCGCATATACGTTTTTTTCATCTCCGTAAAGTGCAGACATTTTCTCAAGGTTGCTTTTCAGCACATCGCAGGAGCTGTATTCGCACCTATCCGTAAGCCTTCCGTCTTTTCCGAAAATTACATTGTTATTTTGATATTTCCCGCTTGCAAGCTCGCACACCGCCTTGATACTTATCATTGATTTTCTGAACGGTATGCGGTCGGAATAAAATTCCGATAATCCCTCGAAAAATTTTCCGTTTGCGAGACTTTGCGCACTCAGCCTCGGAAAATCGGAAAGTATACGGTTTTCGTCCTCCGAAAAGCTTTCGTGCGGCAGTGCGTAAACGCAGATTCCGATAACCGAAACAATCAGTACGCATACGCATAAAAATACCGTATCGGTAATTTGCAAGTATCTTTTGTGCATATAAATCTCCGTAATATATCAAAACGGCGGCAATGTGAGTTGCCGCCGTTGTTCTGTCATTCGCCGTGCGATGCGTCTATCGCAAGCGTTTTGAGGGCTTTTTCGTCGAAATATTCCAGCGGGTCTACTCCGAGTCCCGCGACCGTCATTTCAAAATGAAGGTGCGGCTCGTCGGCTATCTCGACCATTGCGCTCTCGCCTACAGAGGCAATGAGCTGTCCCGAGCGGACTGAAACGCCCTCGGCAATGCCGTCGGGAAGCGTCTCGGCGAGATTTTTGTAAATGGTATAGCAGTCTCCGCTGTGCTTTATGGCTATACAGTAGCCCTCGAGAGTATCCTCCCATATTTTGTCAACCTTTCCGTCAGCCGCCGCATATACGGGCGCAGACGCTTCGGTTACTATATCTACTCCGAGATGAACGCGGTAATCGCTCATTGTGTTTGAAAATACCTGCTGTTCGGCGTTATGCTTGCTTGAAAGCGCACCGCTTACGGGCAATATAAAGGACGGAAGCTTGTCTCCTGCCTGTGTGCTTGACGTATCGGCGGGCTTAACGGTCGGTGTGTTTTTTTCGGTATCTTCCGTGCCGTTATCCGTAGGCGGAGCTATCTCGTCCGTTTGCTCCGTTTTGGGCTTCAAGGTGTCGGGGGTATCCGTAACGTTGTTTTTAGATCTGTTGCTTGCAATCGCAACTGCGCTTATCACGGCAACTGCGGCAACCAAGAGACCTGCCGAAATCACCGCCGGGCGGTTAAGCTTGATTTTTTTCAGCCTTTCGGCAAGGCTTGGCTTGGTGTCAAAATTTTCAGACATCTTTTTTCTCCTTTTTTATTCGGTTTGTATTTGCTTTTTGCCTCTTGTATTTCTTATTATTGCCTTGTTTCTTGGTATTATTCTTTCTTGTCGGTTTGAGTTTTGTTAATTAAAATAAATTGAAAAAATTTAAAATGGTACTTGAAATACAGCTTCTTTTATGGTATAATAACCTTGTAAACGGAATTTTATTCACGTTTTTAAAAAATCGGCTCCCGTATGACTGACGGATATGCGGATTAAACCGCGGGGGAATACAGGGAGATTATTGCCGACCGTCTGGGCGAATCAGTTTATTTATCGACTGACTTGCCTTTTTCTGTTTTTTGGCAGGTACAGTGTAAAAGGAGGAAAAATATGGAACACAAAAATTGGACAGGCTTTAACGGCGGCGCATGGAAAAATGAAATTAACGTGCGCGATTTTATTCAGACAAACTATAAGGAATATAAAGGCGACAGCGAATTTTTGGCTGAAGCAACGCCGAGAACGAAGCAGCTTATGAAAAAGCTGGAGGCACTTTTTGCTCTTGAGCGTCAGTTCGGAGGAGTTCTCGATATAGATACCGCAACGGTATCGTCGCTTACAAGCTACTCTCCCGGGTATATTGATAAGGAAAACGAGATTATAGTCGGTATGCAGACAAACCGCCCGCTGAAGCGCGGAGTCAATCCGTTCGGCGGAATGAGAATGGCAAGACAGGCGTGCGAGGCATACGGATATAAATTAAGTCCCAAAATAGAGGAAGAGTTTCGTTTTCGCACAACGCATAACGACGGAGTTTTCAGAGCGTATACCGACGAAATGCGCGCGGCACGCAAATGCCACGTAATTACGGGACTTCCCGACGCTTACGGACGCGGAAGAATCATAGGCGATTACCGCCGTGTTGCGCTTTACGGTGTCGATAAGCTCATCGAGGAAAAGAAAAAGGATAAGGCGGCTCTTGCCGATAAAGCTTTTAATACCGAAACCATACGCCTTGACGAGGAGCTTGCAAGGCAGATTATATTCCTCGGATATTTAAAGGAAATGGCTCAAATGTACGGCTTCGATATAAGTGCGCCTGCGGAGAACGCGCGCGAGGCGATACAGTGGACGTATTTTGCTTATCTCGGAGCAATTAAGGAGCAGAACGGCGCCGCAATGTCTCTCGGACGCGTAAGCACGTTCTTTGATATTTATATAGAACGCGACTTTGCAAACGGCACTCTTACCGAGGAGGGAGCGCAGGAGCTTATTGACGATTTCGTTATGAAGCTTCGTATAGCGCGTCATCTCCGTACACCCGAATACAACGAGCTTTTCGGCGGAGACCCGATGTGGATAACCGAAGCGGTAGGCGGTATGGGCGAGGACGGCAGAGCACTTGTTACAAGAAGCAGCTTCCGTATACTCAATACGCTTTATACTCTCGGTTCGTCTCCCGAGCCGAATCTTACGGTGCTTTGGGCAAATGCTCTTCCCGAGGGCTTTAAGCGATTCTGCGCAAAGGTATCTGCCGATACCGATTCGATTCAGTACGAAAACGACGATGTTATGCGCCCGATATACGGCGACGATTACGCAATTGCATGCTGTGTTTCGGCTATGAAAATAGGCAAGCAAATGCAGTTTTTCGGTGCGCGCTGCAACCTTGCAAAGCTTTTGCTTATAGCAATAAACGGCGGCTACGATACGACGAGCGGAATGCACATAGGTCCTCAAATGCCCGTAATGGACGTTGATAAGCTGGACTTTGACGCAGTTATGGAAAGATACGACGTTTACGTTGCATGGCTTTCAAGACTGTACGTCAATACAATGAATATCATTCACTATATGCACGATAAATATGCGTATGAAAAAATACAAATGGCACTTCACGATACAGATGTCGAAAGATTTATGGCATTTGGAATTGCGGGACTTTCTGTCGTTGCGGATTCCTTGAGTGCGATAAAATATGCAAATGTTAAGCCGATTAAGGATGGGGACGGCTATATCGTCGATTTTGAGACGACGGGAGATTTCCCGAAATACGGAAACGACGACGACAGAGTCGATCTTATCGCAAAGGATATGACTCACAAGGTTATTACCGAGCTTCGCAAAACGCCCACGTACCGTCACGCCGTCCATACTCTGTCCGTGCTTACGATAACCTCGAACGTTATGTACGGTAAGCATACGGGCGCAACCCCCGACGGAAGAAAGGCGGCGGCACCGTTTGCTCCCGGAGCAAATCCTATGCATAACAGAGAGGAAAACGGCGCACTTGCTTCGCTCAACTCCGTTGCAAAAATAAGCTATGACGATTGCCGCGACGGTATATCTAATACCTTCTCCATAACGCCCGAGGCTCTCGGACGCGACAGTGAAGAAAGAATATCTAATCTTGTAAGTATTCTTGACGGATATTTTGCAAAAAAGGCTCATCATATAAACGTAAACGTAATGAACAGAGAAACTCTTATGAAGGCATACGAAAATCCCGAGGCGTATCCCAACTTGACAATACGCGTATCGGGCTATGCGGTAAACTTCAATAAGCTTTCCCGCGAACAGCAGAGAGAGGTTATCAGCCGTACCTTCCACGAAACCGTATGAGCGAAAAAATAAAGGGCCGCATACATTCCGTCCAGAGTCTCGGTACTCTGGACGGACCCGGCGTCCGCTTCGTTGTTTTTATGCAGGGCTGTAATCTCCGCTGCGGCTGCTGTCATAATCCCGATACGTGGAGTATGTCGGTAGGAACGGAATACCGTGCGGATGAAATTGCCGCCAAGGCAACGGGATATAAGGAATATTTCGGAGAGAAGGGCGGTATAACGGTGTCGGGAGGAGAGCCTCTTCTTCAGGCGGATTTTGTCGGCGAGCTGTTTCGTATATGTCATAGCCGCGGCATAAATACCTGTCTCGATACGTCGGGAAGCATTTGCGGTGAGCATACCCCGTCACTTCTCGATGTGACGGACAGAGTGCTTCTCGATATAAAATATACGACTGACGAAAAATACAAAAAATATGTCGGCTGCGGTATTGACAAACCGCTTGCCTTCCTTGATGAGCTGGAAAAAAGAAAAATTCCCGTCACGGTACGTCAGGTGATAATTCCGACGCTGAATGACGGTGAAAATGATATAGCCGAATTAAAAGCCTTGTTAAAGGGCTATGAATGCGTCGATAAAATCGAGCTTTTGCCGTTCAGAAAAATATGCGCGGTGAAATACGAGAATATGGGAATAGACTTTCCGTTTGCCGATATACCGACGCCGAGTGCGGAAAAAATGAGGACGCTTGAAAGCCTCCTGCAATGAAAAAACGAACTGCCGTTTAATTACAAACGACAGTTCGTTTTTTTGATTTATCCCTTTACCGTAAATCTCGTTTTACAGCGCGGGCAAACCACGGGGTGCTTTCCCTTTGAGCGAGGCAGTCTTAAAACTGCCCCGCAATTGCGGCATTTACGGTATACGTGAGTTTTTCTGTCCTTGAATTTGTTCTTCCGGAGCCTGAAAAAGCTGCAGAATTTTTCGTTTTCACGGCGTCTTTTCGCGATATTTCTCGAAAACATACGGTAAAATATCGTTATGACCAAGGCGGTCATTAAAAGGTACGATAAGAGATAGAAAAGCGCCGAGCTTACGAACATCGATAAAACCGTGTATATGACCAGGAGCACGAGATAGGTAATGAGCATTACCTTGTTCAGTTTATCCGTGCCGTACCTTCCGTAGAAAAAGCCGTAAAGCTTGTTTTTGAATTTTCCCATGATGAACCTTTCTTTGTGTTTATTCCGTTCTCAAAGCTTCGACGGGGTCTTTCTTTGCCGCAAGTCTTGAAGGAATCAGTCCTGCGATAAACGTCAGAAGCATACTTATCAGCACGAGTGCAATGCCGCCCGAAACAGGAAGTACGGCGTTAATGCTGTACATACCGGAAAGCGCGTGAATTATTGCGTTTATGGGCAGGCAAAGCAGTACCGTTCCGATAATTCCGATAAGTCCCGAGGTAAGACCGATGATGAGCGTTTCGGCATTGAATACGCGGGAAATATCGCGCTTGGACGCTCCGATTGAGCGGAGAACACCGATTTCCTTCGTTCTCTCGAGAACGGATATATAGGTGATAATTCCTATCATAATTGAGGAAACGATGAGGGATATCGATACGAAAGCGATGAGAACGTAGGATATAACGTTGATTATAAGCGATACCGATGACATCATTGTTCCGACAAGGTCGGTGTATTCGAGTTTCTTGGAGTCGTCGTCCTGCTTGTCGTTATAGTCATTTATAAATCCCTCAATATTTTCCTTGGCTTCAAAGTCCTTGGCGTAGAAATTGATTGATGCGGGAGAAGCCTTTTCTGCGTCTCCGAGAAGCGTCAGTACCGAATCGTAGGTTGCGTCTATTTGCGGAGCCATTCCGTACAGCGTTTCTTCTATCGTGATAAATTCGGTGCTGTCGGCGGGATAGCTTTGTATTATCATACTGAAAATCTCTTCATTTACGGACATAGACTTCAGAGCCTCCGAGGTCTCCGAATAGATTTTCTGCATTGCCGTGTCGCCTGCAAGCTGTATAAGTCCTGCAATATTTACCGGCATAGCTTCTCCGGCGGGGATTCCCGAAACGGCAACGTACAGAGCCTCCCTGTTAAGCACGGGCAGGAGCGTTACCAGATTATCCTTGGTGACCGTTATATTTTCGGTCATTCCAGAAAGTGCCGTGCACAGCGTGTCCAAAGACGCCGAATTTGCGGGATTTGCGGCTGCCGCCTCAAGCATAGCTCCTATAAGCTGCTGTTGAGTCGAGGTCGGCATAAGGAAGAATACGTTTGTAAATGACGCTTGGTCTGTTACGTTGAGCTGGCTTGAAAACTGAGGGTCGGAAAAAATCATTTGAGTCATATAGGCATAAAATGTCTCCATAGTGGAACTGTCTATTTTTGCTATAAGCTCGTTTATATTTTCCGGAGTGTAGTGCGTTCTTTCGAATTTAAGACCCGTGAGAACGTTGTATTCGGGAGCAGCCTTTTGCTGCTTCAGAATTGCACTTTCCTCGTTCATTGCAAGTATTTTGTCGGTAAGTGCCTTTGTGTAGCCGATGGCTCCCGAAACGGATGCCGAAGCGGCGTCTGCCTTGGGACGGATTATGCCCGAAATCACAAGCTCCGTACCGTTTTCGTTTACGAAACTGCTTTGGTTGTAGCCCGCTGTCTCGCGGATATCGTACCAGCTGTAATAATCCTTGCCGTCAACGGTATATTTGTGGGCGTCGTCGCTGTGCTGTGCGTAGAAATCCGATGTGTTCAAAAGCATAAATTTCATACCTATGAAATCGTCAAGATCATAAGGGTCAACTGCTTCGGCTTCATATTTTTCTCCGCTCATAATGCCGTCCATTATGCCCGAAAGCTCGCTTTGGTCAAGTATGCCGAGCATATAAAGCGTCATTTTGCTTATTCGGTTGTTCTTGTCTACAACAAGCACAACCTCGTTGGCGTTTTCGGGCCAATGACTGCCGTCTCCGACAAGTTCATACTGCTGATCGAGCAGAGCCTGATTGTTTATCATTTCCGACATAACGCTCAGCATAGGCGAACCGGAGCTTTTCATAATATCGGAAAGTGCCGAGAACGAGCCGCCGAGACTGTCGAGTATCGTCGTGGGGCTTACCTGTGTTTTTCCGTCGGCGGTAAATACCTGAAGATCAAAATTATAGGTGTACTGTATATCGCTGACGTATCCGTCAAGCTCGTCGCTGTGCTCCTGTATATAAGAATAGAACGAATCAAGGTCGTTGCTTATTGTTGAGGTCATTGCAGAGACCATTGTATCGAGTGAATCGTCGACGTAAATTTTTCCGTCGTCGAATTCGCCGTCGGTCTCGGAAACCTGCATCATAGCGGACATCAGCGCGCTGTAGTCTTGGGACATCGCTTCTATCGAGAGCGGGTAAGTCGAAAGCGTATCCTCCTGAACCTGATCGATATATGCCTGAATACCGTTTGAAAGAGAAAGAATAAGTGCTATTCCGATTATTCCTATGCTTCCCGCAAATGAGGTGAGCACGGTACGCGCCTTTTTTGTAAGAAGATTGTTGAAGGAAAGCGAAACTGCCGTAAAGAACGACATACTCTTTTTCTTTCCCGATTTTTTACCTTCTTTTTTTGCTTTCTTACTGTTAACCGTTACGTCCGTAGTTTCGGTAGCTTTTGCGGTTTCTCCTTCATACGGGTCGGTATCGTCGATAACCTTTCCGTCGCTGAAGCGTACTATACGCGTTGAATACTGCTCTGCAAGCTCGGGGTT
>CAYVLG010000017.1:0-13357 GCA_964452345.1 uncultured Lachnospiraceae bacterium | reverse complement strand
CTCAACGCTAACAAGGTTAGAGTAAAGCCCCTCCGTGTTATCCTCAACGGTCTCGGTAAGGACGCTGCTTTCATCATCTCCAGAATCAACGGCTTCACATATGTAAAGACCGAATTCGATCCTTACACAGAAGAAGTTAAGGTTGTTTCCGAAACTCCTTACTCCAACGGCCCCAGAGCTGACGTTAAGTGCTACGGTGCTGACAACGTACCCGAAGGTGTTGCTATCATGCAGCTCGAGAACGTAGGCGTTTCCATCACAGGTAACTCCACCAACCCGACAAGATTCCAGCACCCCGTTGCAGGCACATACAAGAAGTGGTGTAACGAAAACGGCGTTAAGTACTTCTCCGTTGCATCCGGCGGCGGTACAGGACGTACACTTCACCCCGATAATATGGCTGCCGGCCCTGCTTCCTACGGTATGACGGATACTCTCGGAAGAATGCACGGCGACGCGCAGTTCGCAGGCTCGTCCTCCGTTCCCGCTCACGTTGAGATGATGGGACTTATCGGTGCAGGTAACAACCCGATGGTTGGTATGACCGTTGCGGTTGCAGTTGCTATTGAGGAAGCTTGCAAGTAAGGATTTGTTTGATTGTGTTACTTTTCTTTTGAAAAAGAAAAGTAACCAAAAGAAAACTGAACTACCGTAAATACTATAAGCATACGCTCGCCGAAAGAAATTTTCGTCGGGCGTTTTGCCTTTGACAGTTACTTTTGAAAAAGAAAAGTAACCAAAAAAACGAACTGCTGTAAATACTATAAGCATACGCTCGCCGAAAGAAATTTTCGTCGGGCGTTTTGCTTTTTGACAGTTACTTTTGAAAAAGAAAAATAACCAAAAGAAAACCGAACTAATAAAAAAATAAGCAAGACGTTTGCCGAGAGAATTTTCGGCAGGCGTTTTGACTTTTTGTGTTATTATAAGTGCTTTGTTGTTTTTACCTATATATTTTCAAACTTTTTGTTTGATGTTACAAAAATACCGAAATTGCTCGAAAAGGGTTGACTTTTGTATTTTCGTATGATAAAATATGCGAACAATTCAGATAAAGGAGAGCTTAAACAAGCTATACCGATTATGAAAGAAACAGTGCTTTTAATGAACAAGAGGTTAGACGATGACCGAATTGAGGCGATACGTTCTCTCGGAACGGAGGACGATCCCGTTTTGCTGGCGATAGTCGGCGAAATATCCGAAAAGGCAAGGTACGGAGAATGTGCTCTGCTGGCTACGCGTTCGTGTCTGTTTACATACGACTTTAACGGGCATACCTGTTCGGAAAGGTATTTGTTTGACGATATCGATGAGATATACAACAAGCGTATGTACGGAAACGGCATTATGCGTATCCGAAAAAAGGACGGTACGTTGCACGACGTTTTCAGATTTACGTTTACCGTTACCGCACTGTGCGACGCTCTTTTGACCTATGTTATCGGTATACGCGACGGAGAAGACACTGACGAAGCACTTTCGGCAATGCAGGCGGTTTACGAAAAAATGCTTTCCGTTTGCCCGAAATGCGGGCGGACGCTTTCGGCTCCGGGCGTTCCGTGCATACACTGTATGAAAAAAAGAAGGCTTCTTTCGCGCCTCGGCGGATATCTGAAGCCCGAGCTTCCCATACTTATTATATCGGTTATTGTTTCCGTAGTAACAACGGCACTGGCTCTTGTTCCGCCGCTGCTTACGCAGACGTTGGTCGACGACATACTGCCGAACAAAAACAGCCGTTTGCTGGCGGCGGTCGTTGTGTCTCTCGTATGTATTCACGTAGTGCATTATTTTCTGTCCGGAATACGAGGCTATATGCTGCGTGTATCGGGCGACAAAATTGTTGCCCGCATACGCTGTGAGGTTTATGAAAAGGCTCAATATCTTCCGTTGCGCTTTTACGACAAGACCTCTACGGGCTCGGTTATCAACCGTATCAGCGGAGATACTGCCACAATTCAGGCGTTTATGCTCAGAATTACTCAAGAGGTTGTCGTACAGTTTTTCAAGCTTATCGGTATCGTTGTGGTAATGCTTTGCATAGATTGGAAGCTTACGCTGTTTTCGCTGTTTCCCGTTCCTCTTGTGGTTATAGGCTCCCGTATCTTCAAAAAAAAGATAGCTCCTTTTTACAGGCGCATATGGCGGCGTTCGTCGGCTGTTACCTCCGTACTTGCCGATACGATACCGGGGATTCGAGTTACAAAATCCTATACCAATGAGAGCAACGCGTCAGAACGTTTCGCCTCATGTGTCGAGGATTGGAGACGCGTTGATACAAAGGCGGGTAAAATTTTAAATGCGTATCCCGCGATTGTAAACTGCCTTATGAGCTGCGGAAGCGTTATAATTTGGGCAATGGGCGGAAATATGGTTATAAACGGTATTTCCACGGGCAACGGAGGTTCTATATCCGTCGGTTTACTCGTGTCGTTTATCTCTTATGCGACAATGTTCTACGAGCCCGTAAACTTTTTTGCCAATCTCTCGGATTCAACTCAAAATGCGATGGCGTCTATGGAGCGTATTATGGATATACTTGACGCCGAACCCGAGCACGATTTCGGAAAGGGAAATACCAATGCCGATATGGGCGGACGGATAGAATTCAAAAACGTCAATTTCTCTTTTGACCGCACGAAAAAGGTTCTTAAAAACATCAATCTCGTAATAGAGCCCGGCGATATCGTCGGTATTGTAGGAACGACGGGCTCCGGAAAATCGACTCTTATAAATCTGCTTTTGCGGTATTACGATACGTATGAAGGAAAAATCACGGTCGACGGAGTGGATATACGAAAGATAGATATGCAGTATTACCGTTCGCATATCGGATACGTACAGCAGGAGCCGCAGATGTTCCACGATACGATTTTCAACAATATTGCATACGGTGACGGAAGCTTTTCGGTTGACGAAGTTATAAACGCCGCCGATATAGCCAATGCTCACGAATTTATCGTTCGACAGCCGGACGGCTACGATTCGGTGCTGGGAGAAAGAGGCGTCGGACTTTCGGGCGGAGAACGGCAGAGAATATCCATAGCAAGAGCTATGCTGCGCAATCCTAAAATGCTCGTATTCGACGAAGCGACGGCGTCTGTCGACTCCGAGACGGAGCACCTAATTCAGGACGCCATCGAGCATTTGATAAGCGGAAGAACAACCATAATGATAGCTCACAGACTTTCCACGCTTTCAAAGGCAAACAAGATAGTTGTCGTCGATAACGGAGAGATAATAGAATGCGGTACGCCTGCCGAGCTTATGGCTCTTAAAGGCAAATATTACCGTCTTGTAGAAATACAGTCTATGTCGGATAAGGTCGCGGAGTCGAAGCGCGCCGAAAATTTTGAATGAGGAGGAGCGTATGAGCAGATATTATATAGATAAATATACGGGCAGGCTTGAAAAAACGGATATGTACCTTGTACGTCTGATAAAAAAGAACGGCGAGGTTGTCGAAAATCTCGAGCCGCGCAGGCTGTTTCCTTTTACAAATCATAATATGTACATAACCTTGCTGGACGGAGACGAGCGCGAGATTGGCTTTGTACGCGACCTTGATGAGCTGGACGGTGAGTCTGCCGACGCCATCGAAAAATGCTTTGCGGAATATTATATGATACCGAAAATACAGAGTATTATTGACGTTGAGGATAAATTCGGAACGCTGAAATGGACCGTTGAAACAGACCGCGGCAAAATTACCTTCGGAATACGCAACAGACACAGCGATATAAAAAGGCTTTATCCTTCGGGCAGAGTCATAATACGCGACTCCAATGACAACCGATATGAAATAAGCGACGCGGATGCTCTCGACGCGCGCAGTCAGCGGCTTATATTTTCCTATATGTAATTTTTGTTGCGGTGCTGGCGTATATGAATGACACGTGATTTGTCAAAAATTGTAAATAATGTGTTTTTTCACTTGACAAAGCTCAAAAAAAGTAATATAATGTTACTGTTGTTTATAAAAAATAAAAAGGAGAGTGAAAAATGAAATCTACCGGAGTTGTAAGAAGAGTAGACGAGCTTGGAAGAATAGTTCTTCCGATAGAAATACGCAAGGTACTTGATATAAAGCATAAGGACGCGTTGGAGCTTTTTATGGACGGGGACAGAATTGTTCTTCAGAAATATATGCCTGCCTGCATATTCTGCGAAAACACCGAAAACGTGATATTTTTCGGCGGGAAGCGGGTATGCGCCGACTGTATAAACAAGCTTAAAGAGCAATATTGATAAAAATGCCGTCTGCGGAATTTTTCTGCAGACGGCATTTTTCTACTTTCGCCCCGTAAGCTCGTCGGAAAGACGGATTATTTCGGGAGCTATTTTTTCCCGTTCCTTTTTTGCAATTACCGTATATAAGGGGTAAGCCGAGGCAGTGACGGCAATTCCGAAAGAGCCTACGGCTATCCCGACAATCGGATAATTCCATATCATAAACATACACATTCCGATTCCCAATATGAGGGAGCCGATTATGCCGACGGCTATTGAGACGGCTGCGGCTTTTTTCGTTGTGCTTTTGTCGAGTGCGATAAGACGCTCTAATTTATCCGTTTCCTCGGGTACGTATTTTTTTCTTATGCGTTGTATTTCCGCCTGCTCCGCTGCGGAGTATGTGTAGCTGAACGTATTGTTTTCGTTTTTACCGTGTTCCATTTTGTATTCCTTGCTTTAAAGCTTTGATTTTTTTGTTTGAATTTATTACCATATATATTGCCATCACTAAAATAAAAAGTATTACGGCAATTCCCGTTAATGCGGTCATAAGCGTGCGGAAACCGGCGTCGGTTGTTTCGTCTCCGAAGGCGGTAAGCATTGCCGTTTCGAGAGAAAGCATGGAAACGAGAGCGGTTGCGAGCGTGACTGCTTTAGTGGCGGATATTACGGGGCTGTTTGAATTTTTATATTTTATTGCATTTATTACGGCGACGGTAAACATACTGAAGGTATACGTTGCCATCGCTATAGTCATAATATAACTGTATTCGTAGCCTCTGTTCAGGTATACTATAAAGAAAACCATGACGGCGAGAGCGAGATTCATAAACAGAAGCGCAATGCCGCAGAAGCGGTACCTCAAAAGCTCTGACATAATTTGCTCTCCCGGTGTGGCTTTGCGTATCTGTTTTAAAAGGAAGAAGCGCATCAGCACCAAGAGCATATAATATGCGGCAAGCGAGTAAAACCAAAACGAGCGGTAATGGATTCCCATACCCAGCTGAAATACCGCGTATGCCGTGTTGTATATTACCGTGCCGTAAAGCGAAAGCTTTACACGCAGGGCTGTATCCGTTGTTATCCTCACGGCATATTTATTTTCCTTTTTAAATTTTTTAAGCCACCGTATAAGAGCGGGGATACGAAGCGACAGTACTGTTACCTCATAGGCGTTTAACGCGTAAATTGCGTAAGTAACGGGAGAGTCTCCGAAAAGCAGGAGAGCCGCAGGCAAAAGCCCGACGCATACCGGAAACAAAAGTATTATAAGCGCGGGATGCGGATATCCCACCGCTTTAAGTATTTTCATAAAACCGTTGTTCATTTTCTTCCTTTCTTATGCGTACCGTAAAAGACGTTCCCTCGCCGAGCTTACTGCTTACGGAAATTTCGCCTCCCGTTACGTCGATTACGCGTTTTACGAGTGTCAGACCGAGACCGTTACCCTCAGTTGCACGGGACGTGTCTCCCTGATAAAATTTATCAAATATTCTTTCTCCGACGTCGGGTGATATTCCGCAGCCCGTATCGGATACGGTGACTGACGCAAATTCTCCCTCCGAGGCAAGCTTTAAAGAAATTGTTCCGCCCGCGTCCGTAAATTTTACGGCGTTTGAGAATAAATTATTCCAAACCAGCGTCAGCATTTCGCTGTCGGCTTTTATAAAAACCCCGTCCTCTATGTCGGTTTCGATTTCTATGTTTTTTTCTTCCCATGCGTTTTCAAAGCCGAGAAGACATTCGCAAAGCTGTTCTCCGAGATCGTAGCTTTTTACCTTCGGGTATATCTGACTGTTTTCAAGCTTGTTCAGCTTTAGAATGTTGGATACGAGTGCCGACAGCCGTCGGGTCGATTCCGCAATTGCCTTTGCATATTCTTGGCGGTCGCCTTCGGACAGTGCGGGCGACGAAAGCATCGTGGCGTAGTTTCCGATTGCCGCAAGAGGTGTTTTAAGCTCGTGCGATACGTTGGAAATGAAGTCAGCTTGCAGTGTCTCTGTTCCCGACAGCTCCTCGGTCATTTTGTTGAAGCAGTCGATTATTTCATTGTAGCTTTCCGAACCGCTGAGGCTTCGGAATTTTTTTATGCGGACTCCGAAGTCGCCTTCCGTTATTCTTTTTGCCGCCTCGGAAATTCTTTTGACGGGACGGTCTACCGTAATTTTACGCCGTATCGCGTCTATGACCGTAAACAAAAAGCTTATTATTGCGACGTTTAAAAAAGTCTGCTTTGCGGCGGCGGTAATATTTTCCTGTGTAAATACGATTTCAATGTGCTTTGTCATTGTAGAAAGAAAAAGCAGTATACAGCAGCTTACCGCAAAGGCTACGACCGTGAAAAAAATGAAATATCGGTAGAGAGATAAAAGAATTAGCCTTGAGTGTGACCTTTTCATTTTATCACCGCCTTGTAGCCCAGACCGTGTACGGTTACTATTTCAAAGCCGTCGCACGCCGAAAGCTTTGAGCGAAGCTTGGTTATATAAACATCGACCGTGCGCGTGCCCGATTCGGTTTCGGCGTCCCAGAATTCGTCCATAAGCTGTGTGCGTGTAAAGGTTTTTTTCGGATAAGAAAGGAGCTTGTAAAGCAGACTGAATTCCCGCGCGGTCAGGGAAATTTCGTTGCCGTCGATATATGCCGTATGCTCGTCGGCGTCAAGCGTGAGGTTGCCGATTGAAAGACGCTTTTCGGACGCTATTTTCGCCCGCCGCAGAAGAGCACCCATCCGCAGCAAAAGCTCGTCGAGGTCAACGGGCTTTACCATATAGTCGTCGATGCCTGCACGGAAGCCCCTTTGCTTTGAGGCAAAATCGTCTCTTGCCGTCATAAAAAGTATCGGGATTTCGGAATTCAGGCTTCGTACCGTTCGGGCAAGTTCAAAGCCGTCCGTGTCGGGCATCATTATATCGGAAATTATAAGGTCGAATACCGTCGAATACATAACGTCGTATGCCTCTGCGGCACCAAGACAGCCGACTGCCTCGTAGCCGTTTTGATTCAGAAACGTACATACCGAACGGTTCAAGGCTCTGTCGTCCTCGACTACCAGAATTTTAAACACGGTGATACCTCCGTTAAATGCGTTTGTTTTTATATATTATAATGATACCACATAAATGTTAAGGAATTGTTTGCATTTTCACGGTTTTATAAAAAATATCCGATTTAAAGCCGTTTTGATAGAAGCAGAATGAAATTTACGGAAAAATCGACTGCAATTGCGCTCAAAGTCACAAATGCGAGACGTATAACCGTGCGATCGGAAATTTTTAAAAATAATCGGTAAAGTCTTTCCCATAGCAGTCCCATAAAAAGCGTTATCGCAATACCCCATAAAAGGCTGAAAGAGGGGCAGATTATCCCCCAAAGATTAAGGGCGCGCTCCGAGTAATCCCATAGCATTATTCCGAAAAGCTTGAATACGGAGCCTGTTATCAGCTCCGCGAGTGTGGAAACGAGAGTTACAAAAAGAAAATAAAAAATATATTTTCGGTATTTTTTATTCCGAACGGTTATTTGCCATAAGTGCGTTTGACGTATTTTGGAGCCTATTATTCCGTCGAGTTTTACGGGTGTTCCGCAAAAAAGATATGCCGCTGTAATTCCGATGCCGTAAATCGGGCAGAGAGGGAGCGTCAAAAAGCCGCGGTCGGCATTTTCGCCGTTGATGACAAGGCGTGCGAGCTTTTCGAGACACCAGCCGTCAAACGATATGAATACTCCGATACACGCAAGTCGGCAGGCGCGGACTGTTTTGGGTTTGAAATTCATTTTGAAGCCTCCGGCGAAAATATATTTCTCGTTATAGCATTAATCATTCCGTGAGCTTTTTATTCATATATTTTGGTAGTACGTTTTTATGGAGGGAAACAAAATGACGGGGATAAAAAACGCGAGGACCGGAATTTCACGCGGTCTCGACGACGTGCAGGTGGAGCAGTCGAGAGCGAGAAACGGCACAAATGCGCTTCGCGTCGGAGGAGGCAAAAGCTTTTTGCGGCGTTTTTTTGAAAATCTCGGAGACCCGGTGATACGCATATTGTTGGCGGCTCTCGGAGTTAATTTGATTTTTGTGTTTAAAGGAGGAGATATTGCCGAAACCGTCGGAATTGCCGTGTCGGTATTTCTTGCCGCATTTATTTCCGCCTTATCAGAGAGCGGCGGCGAAAATGCCTTTCGGAGGCTTGCGGGAGAATGCGTGCAGGCGGAATACAGAGTTCGCCGTAACGGCAGAACCGTGACCGTGCCGATAGACGATATCGTCGTAGGCGATATAGTTACGGTCGGAGCAGGAGAAAAAATTCCCGCCGACGGTTATATCGTCGGCGGGTGTGTAACAGTCGATCAGTCCGCTATCACGGGAGAAAGCAAGGAAATAGAAAAAAAGCCCACAGCGGGCAGCGACCGTTCGCCAAGCTCGAAGGGAACGCTTTTGCGCGGCTGTCCCGTTCTGTCGGGAGAGGGGGAGATGGTTATTTTTGCAGTCGGGGATAAAAGCTTTCTCGGAAAAATTTCCGCGGAGCTTCAAACCGATACAAGAGAGAGCCCGTTAAAAATCCGATTGACAAAGCTTGCAAAACAAATAAGCCGCCTCGGGTATTTGGCGGCATTTCTCGTAGCTTTTGCTTTTTTATTTAATTGCTTTGTTATCGACAGCGGCTTTGAAAAGGCGATTGTGCTTCTGAAGCTTACCGACGTCAAATATTTAACTGAAAAACTTCTTCACGCATTTATGCTCGGGCTTACCGTTATAGTAGTGGCGGTACCTGAAGGTTTTATATGAAACAACTACGCTTGCTGTAATTACAGTATAACACATTTTGGTTAAGCTGTCAATAGGTTTTTGCAAAAAATGTCGAAAATTTTTTTCGTAAAGTGCAAAAATGCATGGCAGGCTAAAAACACGGTTCAAGTGATGTTCGCTTGAACCGTGTTATGTATATCACGGCTCGTTGAATACGACCGTGTATTTTCCGTCCTGTGTTACGGTTATTCTTTTTATCATTCGTCCCCAGAATGCCTTGCGCATTTCGGGCTTGAGTGCGGCGTACATTTCTTCAAAGCCGTTAAGTATCTCGGTATCGAACTGCTCCTCCTCCAAAACGCGCTGTCTCTTCGTTGCTTCGTCGAGTGCGAGCTTGAGAGCTTTATAGTCCTTTTCGTATATTTCGCGCGGGAGCATATCGTTCAGGTACAAATCCTTCAGCTTTTCTATTTTAGCCATTATTTTTGACGTGTCGGCGGCTTTTTTGGGGATTGCCGCTTTTTTCTTTATTATCTGAGCGTTGTAGCTGTCAAGCTCCGTGCGAAAGTTTTCTATCAGCCACTCCTCAAGCTTTTTCTCGTTGATTTGCTTTCCCATATCGCACTGACGCATAGTTTTCATCGGACAGCGGTAATATATTGCCCCTGCTTTTTTCGTTCCGTCGGGCTTTTTTCCGGCGTTACAGTATGTGGACATTCTTCTTCCGCACGCTCCGCAGAATATCAGCCCCGTGAAAAGATACACGCGTTTTGCTCCGCCTTCGGCGTTGCGGACGGCGCGGGTTTCGAGCATTGAGTTTGCAAGCTTGAACGTTTTTTCGTCAACGATTGCGGGACACCAATTTTGCATACCGTATGCCTCGCCGATATACCACGTATTTGTAAGCAGATGCTTCATACTTTTGGCGTCTATGCTTATGCCGTGCTTATCAAATATATATCTTGATGTTTCCTTCATAGAACGGCAGTCTATATATTTATCGAAAGCCTCGCGCACGACGGGGGCTTTTTCCTCGTCGACGGCGGCTCGCTTGTTTTCAATCCTGAAGCCGAGCGGCATTTTGCCCGATATTACGCGTCCTTCCTTTACCATATTGCCGAACACGAATTTAATTCGCTCCGACGTGCGGTCGGATTCGTCCTGAGCTATGGCAAGCTTGATATTGAGTGCAAGACGACCGTTTGCCGTGGTCGTGTCGTACTCCTCCTCGGTTGCCACCCATTGGACGCGGTTTTCGTCGAGTATTGCCTGCACCTCGTAGTAATCGGATATGCTTCTGAACCAGCGGTCGAGCTTTATAAACAAAATGACGTCGACCTTGCCCGCACGTATATCGCCTATCATTCTCATAAATTCGGGGCGGCGCGTGTATTTTTGACGCGCGGAAATGCCCTCGTCGACGTAATAGCCGACGACGGTTAATTCATTTTCAGAGGCATAGGCGGTCAGCCGCTCTTTTTGAGCCTCGAGAGAAGCTCCGTGAATTGCCTGCTCCTCCGTCGAAACGCGTGCGTACAGCGCGGCTCGCTTTATGCTGTCGTCAAGTCTTTTTACCTTCATTTTTGCCTCCTGCCGTTATATGTCCGCGTGGTAAGCCGTTTTTTCGAGCCGTACTCTTTTTATAAACGGCGCGAAGCTTTCGTACAGCCGCCGTTCACAGGGCGACGACAGGAAGCTGTTGCGCTCGTATAGCTGTTTCATACGCTCCGCGCGTTCTGCGGCAACGGACATTTCCACTCTGCATATCCGTGCGATTTCCTCTGCCGTGCGCAGCTCCAGACCCCAGAGCACGCATGCGGGACAAAGCAAACGGAGTGCGAACATATCTGCCTGCTGTTCCGCCTTCGGCTTTTTATTTATATCTCTTATGTCCTTATATTTTTCGTATATTTTGTGATGTCCCAAAATAAAATGACCGAGCTCGTGTGCAATGGTGAAGCGGGAAAGCTCGATCGGATTTCTGTCGTTGTATATGAGAATACATTCGTTACCGTACATTAAAAGCTTTCCTTTTTCTCCCGGAAGAAGATATTTTACGCGGCTGTCTCTTTTGACGTGAATACCGACTGCCCGCGCTATTTTCATTATATCGACGGGCAGCTCCGTTATTCCGTGGTCAATCAGGCATTGCCAAGAGCTCTCTCTGATTTCCTTGTAAATATCGTAGTACATATTAAGGTGCTTTTATAACGTATGACCTTTCGGAAGATTTTACTTCGGTGTCGTTTAAGTGAGGGTTATTTTAAAGCAGACGCTCATCCTCGTCGGGAGTGTTCTTTATCTGCTCCCATTTTTCCTTTTCCATTTCGATTTTTTCATCGAAGCTTGCGCTGTCGTGAGCCGCAACGTAGACGGATATTTTCTCCACTCCGAGAAGGCGGTCTACCGCATTCTGCATTTCGGGATGAGCGCGGTATGCGGCAAGCACTGCCTGTTCGTGCTCGTTCGGAACAAAGCCGATAATCCTCGTCTCCGCTTTTGGGTCTGCGGGGCTGTCAAGTTCTCCCGTCAGATAACCGACGGGTACGGCAAAATAGTCGGCAAGCATTGTCAGCTTACCCAATGACGGTCGGCTCGTTTTCATATTGCTTTTGAAATTTTTTCCGACGCCGCTTTCGATGAACGCCGTGTTCATCGATATATCCTTTCTTCCGCAAAGAGCAGATATTCTTTCCAAAAGCTTATTCTTATCCATATTTTCCTCCGAAAATATCTTGTGGATAATTATGCCGAACGCGCGCATTTAGCGACTTGTCAAGCCCTCGGGCTACCGGTTTACGGCGGTCGTCGTCGGTGAGTGTTCACCGCTTTTTATGCTTATGAGCCGCCATAAGGCGGCTTTTTTCTTTTTAACCAAAGCGCACAAAATAGACTGCGTAAAATTGGCAAGCTCTACGAAATGTACTAAAATAGGAAAAATGTATTGACATATTCCTAAAATAGGAGTATAATATAACCACAGTTAATTTACCAATTAAATTTTATCACAAAAAGGCAAATATGTCAATAGTGTAACGGCATATTTGCGGAACGGAGGAGCTATGAATATCGAGAAATTACACGAAATAATGAAGGAGAAGGGGGTAAATCCAAATGATATAGCGCGGAAGGTCGGCAGGTCGCCGACGTACATATACCTATGTCTGAACGGCAATAAGGAGCCGAGCCTCAGGGTGTTCCGATGTATCGTCGATTGTCTCGGCTGCTCCGCCGACGAGATTTTATAGTCGGTCGGTATAAAACGCCGTTTGCGCGTACCGACAAATAGGACAGGCTGTGCGAGGCATATAATGGCGTATAAACATTTTAGAGATTTTCGGAGGTAGGCGTAGAATGAAGGGAGAAGGTGTGTTTGAGCTTGTCAACCGCCCCGACGGGGGCTTTGCGCTCAGCGTGCTTTGCGAGCTGTTACGTAAGCAGGAGAGCGGGGCATACGGCTACGACGGAATATTAAAAAAGGAAACGGAGTGTTGAAAATGGAAAAAACGATGAATACGAAAAGAGCCGAGGCTCTCAGAAGTGAGCTGACGGAGCTGCTGTCGGCTCCGATATCGGAGCGAAAGGTGTCGCAAAGTGTCGAATTGCTTATAAAAAACGGTTACCGTGCGGAGCGGTACGGTGAATGGCGCTATTGTCCGGAGCGAATGAGCAACAGGTCGGTATGGTGGATTTGCTCCGCGTGTGAGCATTGGCAGGTGACGAAGCACAACGACATATCGGAGAAAATTTTCTATATGAATTTTTGCCCGTTTTGCGGTGCGAAAATGAAGAAGCCGGAGGATAAGGAATGGGTATTCGGCTTATGATTTGCTGTGTTGTGCTTATAGTTACGGTCTGTCTGTTTTTTGCGGCGGCGGGAGCCGTCGGAGAGAGAATGCTGCGCTACGGCAGAATGCACGGGCTTATCGGAGGCAAATGCGGTGACATAAAGCCAAAGGACGGCGATACGGAGGAAGGCGAAAATGCAGATGAGCGAAGAAAGTAAGCTGACTCATTGGAAAAAGCTTGAGAACCCCGAGTATCTTGGCGCGTATGCGTTCGAGCCGGGCGAGGATATGATAGTAACGGTGCGCGGCTTTGAGAGGCGGACGGTGACGGGAGCGGACGCACACAGCGAGGAGAAAACGGTGCTTCTGTTTGCGGAGAACGTAAAGCCTTTGGTACTCAATGTCACGAATGCAAAGCGCATTTCAAAGATGTTCAGGACGAGCTATATCGAGCAGTGGATAGGACGGAGGATACAGCTTTACGTCGACCCGAACGTCAGAGCTTTCGGCGAGATATGCGAGGGAGTGCGCGTCCGTCCCGACCCGCCGAGGGAGGAAACGCTTATATGCTTTGACTGCAAGCGCC
>CAYVLG010000016.1:0-13889 GCA_964452345.1 uncultured Lachnospiraceae bacterium | reverse complement strand
CACGCCTTTATCAAGCAGGCGCGCTATGCGGAGCAGAATATTTTCGCCCATTCCGTAGGTTAGTATATCCGCGCGCGAGTCGACGAGTATCGAACGGCGTATGCTGTCCGACCAATAGTCGTAGTGGGCGAAGCGGCGGAGCGATGCCTCAAGTCCTCCTATAATTATCGGGACGTCGCCGTATGCTTCGCGTATACGGTTACAGTATACTATGGTTGCTCTGTCGGGACGAAGTCCCGCTTTGCCTCCGGGGGAGTAGTAGTCGTATGAGCGTTTTTTCTTTGAGGCTGTATAATGAGCAACCATAGAATCTATATTTCCCGCGGTTACAAGAAATCCGAGCCTCGGCTTTCCGAACTCGCGGAATGCGTCCGCACTTTTGTAGTCGGGCTGAGACAGTATGGCAATTCTGAAGCCGTCCGCCTCAAGCACGCGGGATATCAGCGCAACGCCGAAGCTCGGGTGATCGACGTAGGCGTCTCCCGTCACATAGACAAAATCTGGTCTGTCCCAGCCTCTCTTGTTCATCTCCGCTTTTGATATCGGAAGAAATTCATTACACATTTTGCGTTACCGTACCTTTTGCTGTTTTGTCAATATTATTATATCAAAAAAACGTTTTGCATTCAAGTGATAAATCAAAAAATTATCAGCGTATATCCATATTTTAAAAAAATTGTTAATATACTTGACAAAAAAATAAATAAGTGGTATAATTCCTATACACAAAAATATCGAAAAAAGGAGAATCATTATGGAAAAAGTAATGAATGTTCTTGAACAAATCTGGGCAATCGGTTTTGTTCGCTTTATTGTTTACCTCGCACTTGCTTTTATAGTTGCGAGTTTGGCAAAGTTCCTCACAACAAAGCTTTTGAAGCTTATAAAGCTTGACAAAAAGCTTGATAAGTGGGGAGTAAACGAGGGACAGGTCGGAACGTCCCTGCTGTTTGTCGGAAAGCTTGTTTATATCATAGTTTTCCTTCTCTTCCTTCCCGCCGCACTTGAGGCGCTCGGTGTTGTTACCGTTTCCGAACCCATAACGGGACTTGTAACGACGTTTATTTCGTATCTTCCCAGAATAATTGCCGCAATTATACTTATATACGTAGGTATATTTGTTGCAAAGATTATAGGTCAGATAATTTCCGTTCTTCTCAAGAAGACGAAGATTGACAACCTTATGAAGAACGGCAGCGGCGAAGCTTCAAAAGTTCTGCTGTCCGATATCATCGTAAGAATTGTTATGACGGTTATTATTCTCATAACCTTTGTACAGGCATTCTCCGTTCTTCAGATTTCCGCTATTTCCGATCCTGCAATGACGATTGTAGACGCTATATTCGGAGCAATTCCGTCTATCCTCTTTGCGGCAATCGTAATTGCCTGCGGTGTTCTTATCGCGAAGATTGCCTGCGGACTTCTCGGCAACGTTCTTCTTGTCGTAAACTTTGACGGCAAGGCAGCAAAGATTCTTCCGAGACTGAAGTATTCCGCAACGAAAATAGTTGTCAACGTTGTTCAGTACCTTATAATATTCTTTGTCGTTGCACAGGGAATTGAGGTTCTTAATCTCGGTATTCTTACAACGGTTGCGGCTGCTATCATCGCATACCTTCCTATGGTTATCAAGGCTATGGTTATTGCGTTTGCCGCATATCTCGGCGCGTCGCTTCTCGAAGGCTTTATCCTTAAGACCTCGCCTAACGCCGTTTCCGTTATGAGAATCGCAAAGATAGGTATTTACGGTATGGCGGGCGTTATGATATTCAGCCAGCTCGGAATTGCAGATACCATTGTCAATGCCGCATTCATAATCGTTCTTGCGGCTGTTGCGGTTGCATTTGCACTTGCTTTCGGTCTCGGCGGCAAGGACTTTGCAAAGAAAACGCTCAACAAGGTTGACGAAAAGATGGAGCAGTGCAAAGCCGAAGACAATGCCAAGGCAGAGGAAGCGGAAAAGCAGCTCTCCAACGACGAGGAATAATTAAATATTTTCAGGTTATATAAATGAAAACCGTCCCGATGGCTTTTGGCTGTCGGGACGGTTTTTAGATTATTGCCCGAATATGTTTTTATATAATCGGATATAAAAGTTAGTATTGCAAAATGTTCAAAGTATATTGATAGTTGCGCAACAATGTGGTATAATGTGGATAAATAATACATTATAAGGAGAACTGAAATGAGTATGATAAACTGTCCGAAATGCGGAAAAGAAATAAGCGACAAAGCGGCCGTCTGTCCGAGCTGTGGATTTATCCCGACAAATCAAAGCCTTGTAACGTGCAGTGAATGCGGACAGGCGTATGAAAAGAACGCCGAGGCCTGTCCGAATTGCGGTTGTCCGAATGCTTGTGAGGAAAAGCCTAAAAAGCACAAAAAATACGTTCCCGTAATAATCATTTCCGTTATCGCAGTATTGCTAGTCGCTGTGGTAATTGGCGCATTTCAAATTCAAAAAGCCGTATATTATTCGAGAATGAAAGACGCAACGGATATGATAATTGAAAGTGCTTCGGATACCGAAGACGCGGGAAATCTTATTGTTTCGGTTTGGCATAATGCAATTTATGAGACAAGTGATTTAAAAACAGATAAATTTACAATGGTAAAAACAAAAGACGGATATAACGTGTTTGTAGATTTCGATGACGCACTTTACAATTTGTTTTCCGACAGTGAGTTTTCCGAAGATATTGGCGAAATTAAGGCAGACGTTAAAGAAATAACCGCATTGATGAAGAAGTTAAAGAATCCGCCGAAAAAATATGAGGACGCTTATGCACAGCTCAAGATTTTTTACGAAGACTACATAAGTTTTGTGACTTTTGTTATAGGATGTGACGGAAGCTACGATTCGTTTACCGAGGATTTTGATAATTATGATAATAAGGTTTCAGACGACTATCTAAAAATGTGTATTTATTTCAATATAAATTGACATATATTTAATTTTGCTCAAGTGCCGAAAAGGGAGGATAAGCTTATGAAGGAAAAGCTGAAGCAGATAAAAGAATTTAATTGGAGCTTGTTTTTTGCTCTTTGCGCGTTATCTTTAATTCCCGCGGTGTACCAGACGTTAAAAACTTTTATAATTTCATCAAGCAGTCAAGCGGACGTATTCGACGTGATTGGACAAATGGAGTGGTTTGATTTGATTAACGAAACGCTTCAAGCCTTTTTGATTGTTCCGCTTTATTCCGTGCTGAACAAAATATTTAAAAATGACGGTGAAAATTTTTCAAAGCATATTTTCAAGACGGGAATTGCTTCGTTTGCTGTATATGCGCTTTTTTCCGTCGGGGTGCTGATATACGGAGGCGTATTGATTAAAGCTATGAATCCCGACGAAATAAATTTAACTGTCGTCAGCCGATATTTAAGACTTGAAACTGTTGCCTTTATGGTCGGAATTATAGTAAGCTTTGTAAACGTCGTATTCGTTATAGTGGGAAAGGCAAAAAACGTATATATCTTTTTAGCGGTAAACGTTGTGATGTCATCGGTTTCTGATTTTATTTTAATACCGAGGCTCGGAGTGTACGGAGTTGCCGTATCAAATATAACTGTCAATCTGCTTTTGGCGGCTGTCAGCTGTACGTTGCTCTTAAAGCAAGGATATATGAGACCCTGCCGCTTTTCGCGCGATGACGTAAAAATTCTTAAGGAATGGTGTAAAATAGGCGTATTTTCCGGAACACAGCAATTTATAGATAATTTTGTTTATGCGGTTATGGTCTGTAAAATGGTGAATATGGTTTCGGAGCAGGGCAATTATTGGATAGCGAATAACTTTATTTGGGGCTGGCTTTTGATACCCGTAAGCGCATTGACCGAGATTATAAGAAGAGACTGTAAGGACGGATATAAAAAGCTGAAGCAGTTCAATTATTATTTTGTAGGCATTGCCGTAATTGCTTTGTGGGCAGTAACCGTACCCGTATGGAGTGTTTTTTACGAGTATGTCGAAAATCTGACGAATGCCCGTGAAATATTCCTGATAACGGTAAAACTCGTTCCGTTTTATATTGCATATATAGGCAGTGTTATTATCGACAATATATTTATAGGCTTGGGCAAAACGTTATATAACGTAGTAAATTCCCTGATAATAAATTTTGTATATTACGGAATATTCTATATTTTGTATTTAACCGGCACGGTGATTTTTACAATGGACGTCATTATTCTGATGTTCGGATTCGGTATGGTCGCACATTGGGGAGTATCGGCAATAGAAGAAAGATTTTTGAGAAAACGGGAATTGCTTGAGTAATAAAAAACAGGCTGTACCAAACACAGTTAAAGCGTTCGGTACAGCCTGTTTTTATCTGCGTTTATTTACTCCGAAAAATTTTTTCAAAATAGGAGTTAAAAACGACGGAGGACGGACAAGTACTATTTTCATATCGCACGCTCCCAAAATTATTTTCTCTTTCCGAGAAGAAGGATACCTGCGGCAATAACCGCGGCTGCCTCTATGAATGCCAAGAGATAGCCGGGCAGCAGGAAGGAAAGCAATATTCCCGCCCCGAAGCATACTGCGCAGGTGCCGACAAGCGTTCTCAAATTTGCACGGCACATAACAAATACCTCCAAAAAGCTCTATCTGTTTAAATTATATGTTAAAAAAGGCTTTGGCGTGCGTGATTTTCAAATTATGCGAAATATCCCAAGATGATTTATCATATAATGTAACAGCTGTCGGAGGTGTTGCGGTATGCTTGAATTTTGCGGAGCGGTAGATTTTGAAACAAACGGCGTGAATTTTTCCGTGCTTAAAAAAATGTGCGGACTGCATGGCTCCGGCTGTGCATTTATAAATCGGGAATTCGGTATACTGTGCGAAACCGACATTGGCTTTGGTGACAGCTCGCTCCAGCCCGTAACCGTTAAATATAACGGAGCACTGTATACCGCCGCCGTCGCTCTGCCGTTGGCAATGAAAAATGAAACGGGCAATATTGCTCAAGGTATACTTGAGGGATATTTTGAGCTTGGAGACGAATTTATAAGCAGACTTGATTTTCCGTATGCCCTTGTTCTTTATGACGGCAGGTGCGGTGAGCTTTTGCTTGCCAAGGGGAGGGAGGGGGACAGACCGCTTTTTTACACCGTCAAAGACGGAGCGGTGTATTTTGCCTCCTCGTTACGCCCGCTTATCAGACTTTACGGCGGATGCGTACGTATATCGAAAAGAGTATTGACGGAATATATAACGGGAGATTATTCCGTGTTACCCGACGGTCTGTTTTGCGATATAGTTTCCGTAAGGCAGGGACAAAGTCTTTTCTGTTCGCGTCTTACAAAAAATATTGCCCCTACGCCGTCTGCCGTATATCCCTTTGAGGTTTTGCCGAAGAAAGAAGGCTATTCGCCCGATTATCCAAAGAAAATGAATTTGCGGCGTATGCTGACGGACGCGCTTTTTGCTTTTGATTATCCGCAGTTTGACTGCCTTATGCCGCCGCTCATTATATACGCACGTCATGCGCGCGAAAACGGGAACGGTGAAATATGCGTGGATGACCCTTTGAAAAACACTTATGCCGAATATAGCGCGCAGCGCGCCGACAGACTCGGTGCGCTGTGCGGCACGGATATCGGTACAGTCTTTGGAGATAACGGTATGCCGAGTGCACGTGAGCTTAAGCAAACTGACAAGGCGCTTGACATTATACTAAACGAATATTATGCCGAAAAAGACGGCTTTTTGAAGCGCACGTTCGGTGACGGAATGCTTTCCGCCGTAAACGGCTGCAGGTCTCTTCCCCTGCGTATACGCAGAAAAGGAATGCTGATACAGTGTGCTATGTGGTTTGAGGCGTTTAATTTAATACTGACCGAATAAAGCAAGCTCCGCGAAAAACTTTCGCGGAGCTTGCTTTTAACGTATTTTGTCCTTGCTTTCTATTATGAAGCACGCGCCTTTTTTTACGGATATAAGAGCGCAGTTTCCCACTATTTCATTTGATACTGCGTATTGATTGGAGCGCAGCAGGACAGCATTGTCGAGAGGGTATTTACAGCCCTCGATACCAACCCCCTTGAGCTTTTCGTCGGCTGCTATCACAGACACGTATTTGTATCCGCTTTTTGCTATAAGCGTGCTTGTGGAGTCAATGTAGCGTATGCGGTTTATACCGTCGGCTATTACCGCGTGTATATGTGCCTTCCAAAGCTCGGGAAGCAGAGATATATTTGAGAGAGTATGATCGAGGCGTCCGTCCAATCCTCCTATTATAACTATCTCGTCGGCTCCGCGCTCAATAGCTTCCCGTACCGCCATTTGCGTATCGGTGAAATCCTTTTCGGCGGGAACCTTTATAACTTTTATGCCCTCCGGAAGCTTGTCGGTATAGGAGTCGAAATCTCCGAGTACGGTATCGACGCTTTCTCCGAGTGCCGACGCGTTTTTGTAGCCCGAATCGGCGGCAATACGAATATCTCCGTCCTTGGGGCGCTCGGTTATGTTGCTTACGTCTATGTTTCCGCCTGCATAAATAAATGCCTTCATAGTTATTCCTCTAATCCCATTTCTTTTTAGTTTTTAAAATACCGTAAAGCTCCGTATAGCTTTCGTGGCGCGAGGCGGGGATATCTCCGTGCTTTACCGCATCTATTACCGCACAGCCCTGTTCCTTGGTGTGGGAGCATTTTGTATATTTGCATTTTCCTATATACGGTGCAAATTCCCGCATAGTGTCGGCAAGCTCGTTCTTTTCAAAAAAATCGAAACGCTTAAAGTCGAGCATTGAAAATCCGGGCGTATCGGCTATGTATCCGCTGTCGCATAAATCCGACAGCGGAAAGAGAGTAACCTCGCGCGTCGTATGGCGTCCGCGCTCCGTTTTTTTGCTTATTTCCGAAGTTTCGAGGGCAAGCGCGGGAAATAAGCGGTTTAACAGAGTTGATTTTCCTATTCCCGAGGCACCTGCAAAGGCGGCTGTTTTTCGTACAAGATTTTGCCTTATAAAATTATCTATCGGTGCAATTCCGATATTATCGTGTGCCGACAGCATAAAGCATTCAAATCCGCATTTTTTATAGATTTGAAAAATACCGTTTGCTTTTTGCGGGTCAAGCTCGCATTTTGTTATTACCACGATTGGTTCTATGCGGTTATGCTCCGCAATACAGATAAGCTTGTCGACCGTGGAGGTTATCGGAGATGGGGATGCCGCCGCCATTGTGACGAAAAGATAATCAAGATTTGCAAGCGGAGGCCGTATTAATGAATTATGCCTGTCGGTTATCTCGTCTATAACAAAATCGGCTGCGTCTGTACTTTCATCGAGTACGCTGTACGACAAAGTAACGTTGTCTCCCGCAAGCGGAGTTTCACGGCTGTATCTGAAGGAGCCTCTGGCGCGGCAGCGGACGCTTTTTCCCGCAAGCGGCGAGCCGTCGGAAACAATGCGCACGGTGTACAGTCCGCCCACTCCCTTTAAAATTTTTCCCTTTAATTGCTTTTCCATTTATATTAATCCTTTTTTCTTACGCGCTTATATACAAATCCACGTAATTTACAGATGATGTTATCGGGGTTCCCGCAACGGGGGTTTGGGCAATTACCGTACCCGAAGGTGCTCCGCTTGATACCGAATATATGCCTCCGACGACAAGTCCCACCTCCGCAAGTCTTTTTTCCGCCTCTGACACGGTTAACCCGTATAGCTCGGGTACCCGTTTTTCGGTGACTGTGTTTCCGAGGCTGACCGTTATATCGACGGTTGAGCCTTCTTCGATCGAGGTATACGGCGAATATTGCTGTGAGATTATTTTCCCCTGCGGGGTACTTGAGCGTGTATAGGTTATTGTGCCGAGCAGAAGCCCGCGCTCTTCGAGCAGGGAGCGGGCGGCGGATTCATTCAGACCGTAGAGGTCGGGGACAGAAGCCGTCTTGATTTCCTTGCCTCGGCTGATTTTCAAGGTCAGTATCTCTCCGTCATACAGCTTTTTTCCTTCGGACGGAGATGTGGAAATTATAGTTCCGCCGGAAATTTCAGAGGAATATTCGTAAACGATTTTTGTAGCTATGTCATTGTTTTTTAATTTCAAAAGAGCCGTGCGCAAATCGACTCCGACAAGCGAATCTACGGTATAAAAGCTTTTCCCGGAGCTTACCGTAAGCGAAATCGTACACGGCTCTCCGTTTTTGTAAAGCTTTCGCGTAACGCCTTCGTCGGGGGCTTGAGATATTACCGTGCCTGCAGGCACGGTGTCGCTGTTTTTATATGATATTACAAGCTCATAGTTTCCGCCTTCGGCTGACTCAAGCTCCGCAAAGCTTTTTCCCACAAATGACGGTATTGTCAGCTTTTCGTAGGGCAGAAGATATTTTCCGAAAAGTCCTATAAGGACGGTGACAAGAGAAACCGACGCCACAAGCAGTGCGGAGCATAGAAGCCCCGAATAAAATGCGAGACGTCTGTTTTTATCACGAATGCGCCCGAACAGAGCCGTAACCGCTCTTATCAGAAGCCTTCCGACAGCCGCCGACAGCTTTTTGATTTTTGAAAAAATGACTTTGAAAAGATATACCGCCTTCAGTTTCAATGGGATTTTCTTTGGATTCGGAAGCTCTCCGATTTCAAACAAAAGATTAAAATCAATACTTTCGCGGTTCTTTTGCAATACGGGCGGAATTACGCTCGGACAAAAGATATTTCTGTATTTTGCTTTTGGATTTTTCGGCGGTTTTTTGCTTACTTTAAAGCTAATTGCTTTTATGCGATATTTCATTATTAAGCTCCGTTATCGTTATGTAGAGCGGTATCGCATATAAAAACACTTATTATGTGTTTGCCGAAGGCTTATCCGTATCACCGTCGGACAGCTTTGCGTCCTCACGGCGAAGCTGTCCGCACGACGCATTTATGTCCGCGCCGAGACGGCGGCGGACCGTCGCACGGATTCCTTTCTTTTCAAGCACGGCGGCAAATTCTTCCACCGTTTTTTTCTCCGAGCTTGAAAATCCCGTTTCGGTAACCGGGTTTACGGGAATAAGATTGACGTGTATCGGCATTGTGTCCGTTTTTGAGCGGAGACGTGAATTGAGAAGGTCGGCAAGTGCGGCGGCATTGCCGTGTGAATCGTTTTTGCCCGAAATAAGGGTATACTCAAACGATATCCGCCGTGCCGTAACGCCGTAATAATTTTTGCAGGCTGAAAGAAGCCTGTCTATATTCCATTTCTTGTTGACGGGCATTATGCTGCTTCTCGTCTCGTTATCCGAGGCGTGGAGCGATATGGACAGAGTTATCGGAAAATTTTCCTTTGCCAAGTCGTCTATCCTGTCGGCAAGTCCGCAGGTAGACAGAGAAATATGACGGTAGCCTATGCAAAGTCCGTCCTCGCAATTTACGAGCTTCAAAAATTTGATTACGTTATCGTAGTTATCCAAGGGCTCGCCTATTCCCATCATCACGATATTTGATATTTTCTCTCCCGTATCATTCGAGGCGACTATTATTTGTCCGAGCAGCTCCGACGGTGTGAGATTGCGGATTTTTCCTCCGATTGTCGAGGCGCAGAAGGCACAGCCCATTCGGCAGCCTACCTGCGAGGATATACATATAGTATTGCCGTGCTTGTACTTCATTACAACGCTTTCGACGCAATTTCCGTCGGAAAGTGCGAATAAATATTTTACCGTACCGTCGAGCTTGGATACAAGTTTGCGGCGAACCGTCGGCAGGTAATAGAACGCTGTTTCCGACAGCTTTGCCTTTAATGCTTTGCCTATATTGGTTATGCTTTGCGGGTCTGTGCCCGCGTGCATAGGTGCGAATAACTGCTTGGCTCTGTATTTTGGCTCTCCGAGTGAAATTACGAATTGCTCAAGCTCGTCGGGAAGAAGAGAGAGCAAGTCGGCTTTGTTCGTTTCATTAGCTTGAATATTCATTTATTATCCTTTAGTCAGTTTAGCGATAAAAAATCCGTCTGTCGGGTATTCGTCGGGTAACAGTGTTATATATCCTTTTTGGCAGTTTAACGTACCGATGCTGAAAGGAGTAAGTGTAAATTCCTTATGACTTTCGATAAATCTTTTTATGTTTTCCTCGTTTTCTTCGGGAAATACGGTACAGGTTGAATATATAAGCGTTCCGCCTCTTTTTACGTATCGGCAGGCATTTTCCAAAATTGACAGTTGTACGTCGGGCAGACCTGCCGAAAAATCCGGATTTTTATATCTCAGCTCGGGCTTTTTGGCAATAACCCCGAAGCCGGAGCAGGGAACGTCGCATAAAACGCGGTCTGCTTTTTCAAAGAAATCGGTAAGAGGGAGCTTTCCGTCCTGCTCCGCGACGCCGATTATATTTATTCCGAGTCGTTTTGCTCCCGAGCTTATCAGTGAGAGCTTCTTTGCGTGCAGGTCAAATGCGTATATTTTTCCTTCATTATCCATTGACATGGCGGCTCCGAAGCTTTTGGAGCCGGGGCAGGCGCATATGTCCATAACCGTCATACCCTTTTGTGCGTCAAGTGCCTCGACGCATATTTGAGATGCCTCGTCCTGAACAAAGAAGAGACCGTTTTCAAAACCGTACAGCTCCTTCAATGAGCCTTTTACCTTTATTCCGTGCGGTGAAATTTCCGTTTTTTCGGCGTCGGAAATATGAGACGCAAGCTCTTCGCGTGCGGTTAAAAGCGTGTTTACGCGAAGCGTTGTCGGAGGCACGCTGTCGAATGCCTTTAATATACTTTCCGTTTTTTCGGTTCCGTATGCGCCGATAAATTTTTCGCACAGCGGTATGCAAACCGAATATTTCACCGAAAGATATTCCGCGGGGGAAGCGGCTTTGTCGGGGAAAACTACGTCTGGCATTCTTGTATGAGCGCGGAGTATTCCGTTTACAAATCCCGATGTCCGCCTTGTGCACAGCGCGACGGTTTCGTTAACGGCGGCATGAGGCGGTACTTTGTCGAGAAACATCAGCTGATAAAGACCCAAGCGTAAAATATTCAGCGTTCCGACGTCTATTTCTTCTAACGAACGCGAGGAAAGGGAAGATATACGGTAATCGAGAGTTATTTTTCTTTCCGTTACGCCGTAGAATAGAGCGGACGCGAATCGCTTGTCAAGCTCTGACAGAGCAGAGCCTTCAAGAGCCTTGTCAAGCGCAATATTTGAAAATTGCCGCTGTTTTTCGCCCCTTACGAGCAGTTCCAATGCAAGGGCGCGCGGATTGTCGTTAACCATTTTCGTTTTTCCTTAACGTATTTTGTGGGCGTTATTTTAAAATATCGCCCTTGTTCAGCTTTCTGCCTCGTATGAAATCGGAGGCACTCATACGTGATTTGCCTTCGGGAAGAACGCCGAGGACGTTTATGCTTCCTTTTCCGCAAGCAATGCGGAGCTTGCCGTCAACCGAAATAACCTCTCCCGGGAGACCGCATACACCGTCTTCGGAATCGATTTCCGCTTTTACTATCTTAAGCAGCCTGCCGTCAGCGGTATGCGTGACTGCAAGCGGAACAGGCGAAAGTCCGCGGATAAGGTTGTGAACCGAGCGCGCATCCATAGAAAAATCTATTTTGCAGGTATCCTTTGTAATTTTTGCCGCATAGCTTGCGGTTGTTTCGTCTTGCGGTGTTCTTTTGGCAGTGCCGTTTTCAAGCGCGTCAAGCGTTTTGATAAGCAGACTTGCTCCGCATTCTCCGAGCTTGTCGTGTACTGTCTCAAAATTATCGCCGTCCTCTATAATAACGGGCTCTGACATAAGCATATCGCCCGTGTCGAGTCCCTCCGCCATATACATTGTTGTAATTCCCGTTTCTCGCTCTCCGTCTATAATGGCTCTTTGCATAGGCGCGGCTCCTCTGTATTTCGGCAAAAGCGAGCCGTGTACGTTAATACAGCCGTATTTCGGAAAATCAAGTACGTTTTTGGGGAGTATTTTTCCGTAGGCGACAACGGCTATGACATCGGGTGCGAGTTCCTCCAGCAGAGCGGCAAAATCGTCGGAGCGCAGTGTGTCGGGCTGATACACGTTATAGCCCTTGTCGAGGGCAAAGACTTTTACGGGAGGCGGCGTCAGCGTATATCCGCGCCCCTTAGGCTTGTCGGGCTGTGTTACGACGCCGACGACGTTATGACGGGATTCGGCAAGCGCCTTGAGAGAGAACAGCGCAAAGTCTGGAGTGCCCATAAAAAGTACATTCATAGTTTAATCCTCTGACATCTTTGCAATGTCTATATAAAGCTTTCCGTCAAGATGGTCTATTTCGTGACAGAATGCTTTTGCAAGCAGTCCAGACCCCGTAATGTCCTCAATCTCGCCGTTTCTGTTCATCGCTCTTACGGTAACGTGCATCGGACGCTTGGTAATACCCCAGCGTCCAGGAACGGACAGACAGCCTTCTTCGGTTTCCTGCTCTCCCGAAAAAGCTATTATTTTCGGATTGATTAGTACAAAAAGTCCCTCTTCGGGAGTTTCTATTACAACTATTCTTCTCAATACGCCGACCTGCGGTGCGGCAAGTCCCACGCCGTCCGCGGCACGCATAGTATCAATCATATCGTCTATAAGGCGTTGGATTCTGGGTGTTACCGCATCCACGGGGCGGCATACCTTGCGGAGCGTTTCGTCTCCTACCTTGAGTATTTTAAGCTTTGCCATTTTTTATCTCCTTAAGTAAGTTATATCGTTTATCAAAATTAAATATTAGTCGGATTTATATCCACCGAAAGAGAGAGACCATGTGCACCGGATGCCGAGAAATACATCAGTATTTCGGAAAGCATGGCGCGCGTCCGTTTATTTGCACGGCATTTTATAACCGTTCTCATACGGAATTTGTTGTCTACCTTATATACAGGGGCTTCAAACGGACCGTATACAACCAGAGGCAGATCCGAAAATTCTCCTTTCATAAAAGTAGAAATTTTTTCCGACAGCAGGGCTGACGCCTTGACAAGCTCGTTTTCGTTGGGGCATACGAGCGTAAGCATTGCAATATCGCAGAACGGAGGAAAAACAAGAAGCTTCCTCAATTTTATTTCGCTTTCGTAAAAAGCCTTGTAGTTTTGCTCGCAGGCAAGCTTTATACATTCGCTCTCGGGATTGTTGGTTTGTATAACCGCGGTTCCCGGCTTTTGCGCACGTCCCGCTCTGCCGATTACCTGCGTAAGCATGGCAAATGTTCTTTCGGCGGCGCGGTAGTCGTCAAGATACAGCGAAGCGTCTGCCGACAGAACGCCGACGAGCGTTACGTCGGGAAAGTCGTGCCCTTTTGTAACCATCTGAGTACCGAGAAGGACGTCCGCCTCGTGTCTGCGGAATTTTCCGAGAAGCTTTTCGTAGGAGCTCTTCGACGTCGTCGTGTCCGTATCCATACGCAGTATTTCGGCATTCGGAAGAAGTGTACGTAATTCCTGTTCGACTCTCTGCGTTCCGTAGCCCATACGCGAAAGGCGCGTATTGCCGCAGGAAGGGCATTCGTTCGGCAGAGGCATTCGTTTTCCGCACCAATGGCAGGAGAGATATCCGCTGTCATAGCTTGAGCCGATCGTATGGTACGTCATAGAAACACTGCATACGGGGCATTTTATGGCTTCGCCGCAGGCTCGGCAGCTTATAAAGCTGTTATATCCGCGTCTGTTTAAAAAAAGTATGGACTGATTGCCTTGAGTTTTGTTTTCAGCAAGCATTCTGCATAGCCTTGAGCCGAGCGGTGATACGTTTCCGGTCTGAAGCTCCTCTCTCATATCTTCTATGATTGCCTTCGGAAGAGTTGCACCGCCGTATCGCTTGGTTAACTCAATGAGCTTATATTTTCCTTCAAGAGCCTTTTTATAGCTCTCGAAGGAAGGTGTTGCCGACGCCAAAAGCATTACGCATTTGTGATATGCCGCTCTGTATCTTGCAACGTCCCGCGTG
>CAYVLG010000015.1:0-13918 GCA_964452345.1 uncultured Lachnospiraceae bacterium | reverse complement strand
TTTCAGACAGACAGACAGACAGACAGACAGACAGACAGACAGACAGACAGACAGACAGAAGGCGTATAATTATTTTCGCCCCTTTTTTTCGCGCAATTTAATAGGAACAAGCAAGCCGTTTGACGGCGGGCGTTTTTTGCCCGTGCGTTGAGCGGCTTTTTGTTATATATTTTTTAAAGGAGATTTGTTAAAATGAACAAAGCCAAAGAAACAAAAAAATCGGTACCGTTTTTTTCGGTACTGCTTACAATTGCATTGCTGCTTACAACATTAAGCGCGTGCCTGACGGTTACGGCGAATGCCGAAAATACGGTGCCCGAAGGCGAATGGAAAGATTATGCCGCCTCCGCATTTGCGTGCGGAACGGGTACGGAACAAGATCCGTATCTTATAGCTACCGAAGAACAGCTTGCAAAGCTTTCGGTTGATGTGGCGGGAGGAAATGCGTATACCGGCATTTGGTTTAAGCTTATTAAAAATCTGGATTTGAGTGCACACCGCTGGAATCCCATCGGACAGTACAGATGGGAAGAGTCATCAACGGTCCATAACGCTTTTTCCGGCAGCTTTGACGGAAACGGCAGAACGGTTCGCGGAATATACGTAAACGAAGAGACGGACGGTTTTGCGGGCGGTTTGTTCGGAAATATTGTAGCTTACAAATCAAAATGCAATATCGAGATCCGCGATATTAACATCGAGAATGCGGTGCTGTACGGAAACGAAACGGGTCTTGTCGAGGGATACAGCGGTATATTGAGCGCCCACGTTTCGGCTAATGAGGACTACAGTGTACTTATCAAGAACATAAACGTTTCGGGTTCGATAAACGTTGAATATACGAGCGGCTGGTATTTTAGCGGCGGTATTTGCGGCAAGGCCGCCAGAACTACCTTTGCCGATTGTACGGTAGAAAATATCTGTTTGAACGGAGCTTCGAACAGCGGCGGATTTGCCGGCTCGGTTTTTGAATGTGACTTTACCGACTGCATTGCCCGCGGAACAGTGAACGGTTTGTGGGGTATCGGCGGATTTGTCGGATATGCGTCTTTGTCGGATGACCAAGACGCCGATACCTGTTCGACGTTTACGCGCTGCGCCGCCGACGTAGACATAACGGCTTCCAACTGGAACGTCGGAGGCTTTTGCGGAGCATCGGGGGGTTCTGTATTTAAAGACTGCGCGGCATTCGGCAATGTTGAAAGCACGGTAACGACTTTTGAACCGCGTGTTGCCGGTTTCCTCGGAAATTCAGAGCCTTGGCTCGATAATTACGGTCCTTATCATTCGGTTATTACCGACTGCTATTCGGGCGGTACGGTAAAATCCGCTCACCCGAGCATTATACCTTCTGCCTTTTCGGCAGGCGTTACCGATGACGATGTGATCACGGGTTGCTGCTATGACGCGGAAAAAAATCCGAATATCAATGTATTTTCCGAAAGCGACGGAACGGCGGTATCTTCCTTGACTGCGGAAGCATTGTCTTCCGATGAACTGCGGGACGCTGCCTGCGAAGGGTTGTACGGAAATCATTTGTATGAAAGAAATACCTGCAAAATCTGCGGACTTGAACATATATGTATCAATGCCGACGGTTACTGGGTAATTGACGGTAAGGTAACCGACGTAAAGGCTGAAGGCGAGCAGGGTATTCAGGGTGAACAGGGTCTTCAGGGGCTTAACGGAGAAAAGGGAGATACAGGCTCCGAAGGATCTGTCGGTGCCGAAGGCAATGCGGCTTCAAACGGATTGGCTGTAACCGCAGTCGTTATCGGCGGTATAGCGCTTGTAAGCAATATGGCACTGGTTGTATATATGTTTACCGAAAAGAAAAAACGCTCCGAAAATCAATAATAAAAATTGAAAAAACAGGCATAGGGATTGTTTTCTTTATGCCTGTTTTATGTTGCGCGAAAAAAGGAGACGCTTTAAAAAATATCTTAAAATATCAAAAAAGTTATTGAAAAAAGCTTGATTGTGTGATATAATATTTTTTAGTTATGATAAACCGATATCGAGGAGTAAAAAATGTCGGAAAAGAAATTACTTGACAAAAACGGACTGCTTCGCAGTATTGATTTTAAGAAAAAGCCCGTAAATATGTTTATTACCGCCGTTGCGGCGAGTGCGATTGTTTATACGGTCATATATCTCATACTCGGAAACGGCCGCTTTTCCGACGTGTTTTTTATACGCTGTGCCGACTTTTTTATGGATTTCTTTAATTCCATAAGAGACGCGTCGCAGGGAAGCGGAGTGTACACCGACAGGGGAGTTATTTATCCGCCGATGGCAAATCTTATATATTTGGTACTGTCGCGCTTTACTCCGTCGTCGTATAACGACAGCTCGTTTAAAAACAGATATTCGTGGTCGTCGTATTTTGCACCGATGATGCTCGTTGTTATAGTTACGGCGGCTTGCGCAATCGTATTTTTCTTCATAGTATATTCGGTTTCTAAAAACGGCTCTCGTTTGAACAGAGCATTGTTTGCTTTTTTTGCATTTTTCAGCGTTCCGGTGCTGTATCTTGTAGAGCGCGGAAATATCATTATACTCAGCCTTATAGCGCTTATGATTTATGCGTTTACCTATAACAGCGAGAATCGTTCGCACCGCGAAATCGGGCTTATTGCGCTTGCCTTTGCTTTTTCGGTAAAGCTGTATCCCGTCGTTTTCGGCTGGTTTCTTATTGCCGACAAGAGATATAAGGATGCGGTAAGATGTGCAATTTACGGATTGCTTATGCTCGTTATTCCGTCGTTTTTCTTCGGCGGTCCCATATGCTTCTATTACGTATTTTTGAACATATTTGATTTTTCGACGGGCTCGGGCAGTACGCTGTCCGTTATGATGGATTACGTACATTTTCCGAGTATTGTTCAAAGCATTGTATCGGCTTTGGCTTGGCTGTGGGTCGTAATATGCGGTGCGTGCTTTGCCGTCTCGGCATTTATACGCAAAAGCGAGCCTTGGAAAACGTGGATTGTGGGACTTGTTACCATAATGTGCGTTCCGTCTCTGACGTCTCTTTACAGCTGGGCTTTCTTTATAATTCCGCTTATAATGCTGTTTAACAGGGGAGAGGGCAATACGGGGCGCGACCGCGCATACGCCGTTATGATGACGGTGCCGTTTATCTTCCTTCCGTTCCGTATTTCCTATCACGTGTCGCCGAATATCGTGCTTGTATACGTCATGACTATTGTGCTGTCCGTATTTTGCGTTGCGGATTTTGCCGTATACTGTATAAAAAGTCATTCCAAAAGAAAAAGCGCAGATATAAGCGCGGCTTAAGGTGCGTGATAAATAAATTTACGAATATAAATGCGGTATTAAGAGAATATTAGGTACATAAACCAAAAATCGGAGAGGGTCGTCATGCTTTTTTCTTCGCTTGAATTTTTGTATCTGTTTTTGCCGCTTACGCTTATATTTTATTTTTTGACTCCGAAAAAAAGGAAAAATTTTGTGCTGTTTGCCGCAAGTCTTGTGTTTTACGGCATTGCACAGCCGAAATATCTTCCGCTTATGCTTGCCGTCGCTCTTGCCGATTATGTCTTCGGAATTTGGATTTTCGGAGCTATGGGTTCGGGGCGGCGGCGTATTGCCGACATTTTGACCGCGGCGGCGGTAATACTGAATGCCGCGGTATTGCTTGTATTTAAATATCTTGACCCCGCACTCTCGTTTTTCGGTTTTGAGCCGATAGGCATAGAGCTACCGCCGGGGATTTCCTTTTATACTTTTCAGTCTCTTTCATATGTGCTCGACGTCCGCAAAAGGGCGGTTGATGTACAGCGCAGTCCGATACTTTTCACAACTTATGTCGCATTGTTTCCGCAGCTTGTTGCAGGACCCATTGTGCGGTATTCCGAGATAAACGGCGAGCTTGAGGAAAGACGGCACACTGTCGGGACTTGCGCCGAGGGCGCACGCCTGTTTGCGGTCGGGCTTGCAAAAAAAATTCTGCTTGCAAACGGAGCAGGAGAATGCTGGGACAGAATGGTTCGGTATTCAACTGAAAACGGAACATTTGTCGGTGCGTGGATGGGGATAATTTTCTTTGCACTGCAAATTTATTACGATTTTTCCGGTTATTCCGATATGGCTCGCGGTTTGGGTAAAATTTTCGGTTTTTCATTTCCCGAAAACTTCAGATATCCGTATGCTTCGACGAGCATAACGGATTTTTGGAGAAGATGGCATATAACGCTGTCTTCATGGTTTCGTGAATATGTTTATATACCGCTCGGAGGTAACAGGTGCGGCAAGGCGAGAATGTGTTTTAATTTGCTGATAACGTGGCTGTTGACGGGAATATGGCACGGAGCCGGTCTGAATTTTTTGCTTTGGGGCTTTTATTTCTTTTTGCTCCTTATGCTTGAAAAGCTGTTTTTGCTTCGGCAAATAAAAAAGCTGCCGTTGCCGTTGCAGCACGCATACGCGCTGTTTTTTATATTGGCGGGCTGGCTTATATTTGAGAGCGGAGGTACGCTGTCTTACTCCGAGGGCTTGGTATATTTCGGGCAGATGCTCGGTATCGGCTGCCGTTTTATAGGCAAAGACGTGCTTTTTGAGCTTTTGAGAAACCTTCCGTATCTTGCCGTTATGATTATCGGAGCAACTCCGATTCCGACTCGCGTATTTTACGCCGTTCAAAGAAAAAACGTGCGTCTTGGACGCACCGCGGCAAACTTCGCCGCGGTTATTTCACTCCTGATATGCACCTGCTATCTGTCGGATTCCGGCTACAATCCGTTTTTATATTTCAGATTTTAATTTTTACGAGGCTTTTATGATAAATCTGCTTTCAAAAATTTTTATAAAAAACCGTGACGACGTGAAAAATCCCAAGGTGCGCCATTCCTACGGCGTTATGATGAGTATTGTCGGGATAGCGGCAAACGTGGTGCTTTCCGTTGTCAAGCTGATATTCGGTACGCTTTGCGGTTCTATATCGGTAACAGCGGACGCCGCAAACAACCTCTCGGACGCAGGCTCGCAGATAATATCCCTGATAAGCTTTAAAATATCGGCAAAGCCAGCCGACAGGGATCACCCATTCGGACACGCGCGCATAGAATACGTCGCTTCAATGATTGTATCGTTTCTTGTCTTGCTTGTCGCGGTCGAGCTTTTCGGCGAATCGGCGGATAAAATAATTAATCCCGTAAAATCCGAATTCGGTGTTGCCGTGATAATCGTTCTTGCGGTATCGGCGGCAGTAAAGCTGTGGCTTGGATTTTCCTGCAAAAGAGTTGCGAAGAAAATAAATTCGTCGGTTATCGCCGCCACCGCTTCCGACAGCATATCTGACGCGATTGCAACGTCTGCCGTGCTTGCTTCCGCTCTTATCAGCCGTTTTACGGGTGCTCAAACGGACGCCTATATGGGAGTTGCGGTGTCTGTTGTGATTTTTATTGCGGGTATAAAAATACTGAACGAAACGAAAAATTCAATTCTCGGCTCGCCTCCCGAGCCCGAGGTTGTGGAGGCGATTTCGGCAGTTGTCGGTGAATATCCCGAGATACTCGGGATACACGATATGGTTGTGCATAACTACGGTCCCGGAAATACAATTGCTTCGCTCCATGCCGAGGTGGACGGCTCGAAGGACGTTTTTCTGATACACGATGTAATCGATAACGCGGAAAAGAGACTCTATTCGGAGCTGGGAGTTCGTGCTACCATACATATGGATCCTATTGTTACAAACGACGACAGGGTGTCAGAGCTGCGTGAACTTGTGCTGGAGGCGGTAAAGACAGTCGATACGCGGCTGACGTTACACGATTTTCGTTTCGTTGCAGGCGTCAGTCATTCAAATCTCATTTTTGATGTCGTTGTGCCGTTCGAGCTGAAAATATCCGACGGGGAGCTTTGCGATACGATAAACGAGAAAATCAAAGAAATAAATTCGACGTACTGCGCGGTTATAACCGTTGACAGACAGTGACAAATAAAATTACATACGGAGGTACCGACAAATGGAAATATTCAGACGACGTCCGCTTTGCTTCTTCTGTTTCCTTTTTGCCGCTGCCTCCTTATTTGCTTCAAGCGTAGGATATAAAGCAAAGCTTATCCTTCTTTGCGTCGGCGGCGGAGCCGTGCTTTTGTGCTTTGCCGCATATTTTTTACTGCGTGAGCACAGAGTCGGTATCGTTTTCGCCGTTCTCTGTCTGCTTTCGATTCTGTCGGCAACGGCAAGCTCTGCCTTCCGTATGGATTATCAAAAAATGCGTGCGGAGGAATATATCGGAGAAAGAATTGTTGCCGCGGATATAATTTCCGAGGAATATTACTCGGAACGGTATTCCGTCTACGGCGTAAGAATAAGACAGCTTGACGGTCGGGAGGTGAATTTTAAGGCAGCTCTCGCACTCGCCTTTAAATCGGAGCTGTCGGCCGGTGACAGAGTATATGTCAAGGCGGAGCTGATATCGCGTGACGATGACGCAGCATGGATTTCTTCAAAACGTCTCGGAGGAGAGGAATTGCTCGTAACCGCCGCCGTTTACGAATCCGACCGCATAATTGTCGAGCCGTTTGATACCGAACAGCCTTTGTATAAGCAGCTGTTCGGAAAAAACGGATTTTCCGTTGTTACAAGCCGCTTGGGTGCGTTGCTTAAGGAACGTATTAATACGCTTTTCGGACAGGACGGCGGTGCCTTGGTAATCGGATTTTTGCTTGGCGATACGTCCGAAATACCTACAAATGTTATACGGAATTTTCGACGCTCGGGCGTATCTCATCTGCTTGCGGTCAGCGGACTTCATATAAATATTTTATTGGGAACCGTGGAATTGCTTTTGCGGCGGCTGCGCGTCGGAAAAAGCGTAAGATGTGTAACCGTTTCTGTGCTGTCCGTGATTTTCCTTGCCTTGACGGGATTCTCACCGTCTGCGGCGCGCGCAGTGTTTATGCTGTGGATAGCGTATGCCGTATTTATGCTGGCGGAGGAAGCGGATTCTCCGACAACGCTGTTTATAGCTTTGGCTATGATACTTATAATTTTTCCGTATTCGGTGTATGAGCTTGGAATGTGGATGTCGTTTCTTGCGACGCTCGGATTGGTTACGGTCTATCCTTTCTTTCAGGGGCTTATACCGACGCGGCGCGGAAGTCGCTTGCTTACAAAATGGCTGTACCGTGTTTTTCGGGCGGCTTTGCTTACCGTTTGTATGACGGTTATATCGAATATGCTTTTGCTGCCCATACAGTGGTACTTTTTCGGAGAAATATCGCTGTCGTCGATCCCCGCAAATATTGTTCTCTCGCCTATAACGACGGCGTATATGGTAACTTTTATATGTGCCTTGGCTTTGGGCGGAATACCGTTTGTCGGAGACGCGGCGGTTTGGCTTACGAATAAGCTGACCGCTCTTATATTGCTGATAACCGAAAAGCTGGCGTCCATAGACGGAGCGGTCGTTTCGCTTGAATATCGCTTTGCGGGTGTGCTTGTTGTGCTGTTTGCGGTGACGTTCGCCGTTTTGCTAACGGTCAGAATGCGTAAAAAATGGTTTATCGGTTTGCCGATTGTGTGCTTTACGGCTGCGTTTTGTGTTTGCCTCGGAGTATACGCAGCAGTGGCTCCCAAAACGGTAAAGTATTACGGAACGGATAAAAATAAGCTTATAGCAGTTTCGGACAAAAACTCTCTCGGCTTGATAGATATGTCGAACGGAGCTTACGGAGGCTTTTCAAATGCTTTTTACGGAGCGGGAGAAACGGGTGCCGCCGACGTTGATTTTATAGTGTTTACGAACATAAGCGCAAGGCATATTTCAAGTATGGATTATTTTTTGAGAAATTCGGTCGTGAAAAAGCTGTATATCCCGATGCCCGACCGAGATAATACGTCGGAGATTGAATATGCAAGAGAGCTTACGGCACTTTCGCTTGAGTGCGGGACGGAGGTAGAGCTTTATGATGACGGAGACGTGCTGACGCTTGGCGGTATTTGTCTGAAGCTGAATTTTTCCGAGCTTGACGGCAGAAAAAGTATGTTTGTGTCCGTACTTACATCGGAGCGTCTTTTCTGTTATGCGGACGCCTGTATGCTGGCGGAAAATAGTGAATTGCAGAGGATTGCGGCAAATTCCGATACTCTTATGATAGGCGGCGACGCTTCCGCAACAGAGAACTTCAGGCTTACTCTTTCGGAAAATACCGAGCTTATATATGTCTCGGAGGAGATAATGAACGTCGGCAAAATAACCGCCGCCGAAAATAATATATATTTCCGTACCGACGACAGCGCGGGACTTGCGGTACGAATGAACTAATCTTTGTACGAACGGTTACGGGAATGTTGGTAAAATACGCTGTGCGGCAATCTTTTTGTCAATAGATAATTTTTTCGGAATATTTATTTTACGCCGGCTATAAAATGTTTATGAGAATAACAATTCATAAACCAAAATGGAGGCTGAAATGAAAAAAAGAAAAAATGCGTTATATTCATTTTGCATCTCGGCGGTTATTTTGACTGCGGCTGCCGCAGGCAGCTTTTCAAGCTTTGCGGCGGACGGCGAATGCCCGATAGTGTCGCCGGCGCTGTCGGTTCTCGCCGAGGAAAACGGTATGGCAATGGCAGGACTGATAGGAAACGATATATGTTTTGAAGCGGACGATTTTAAGCGCGCTCTCAATCTTTCGAGTGTCGGCTCAATAGAAATAACCGAGGCTCCTGCGGTAAGCGCGGGAGAGCTTCGCGTCGGAAGCACCGTTATCAATTCGGGTCAGACCGTCAGCGCGTCAAATCTTTCTCTTCTTACCTATACCGCCTCCAATTCCGCTTCAACTCGTGCTGTTTTTCGCTTCCGTCCCGAGGGCTGCGGCTATGATATACCATGTGAGCTTTATCTTCTCGATAAGGTAAATCACGCGCCGACGCTTGAAACGGTTCCCGACAATTGTCTTGAGGTCAGCACGCACAGAAACGTTGTGCTGTACGGAACGCTGCCCTGCTATGACTCCGACGGTGACAAAACGCTTATAGAAATAGTTTCATATCCCGAGGAGGGAATACTGCGGCTTACGGATCGCTATACGGGTGAATACACATATACGCCGACCGCGGGATATTCCAGCAAGGATTCCTTCGTGTACGTTGCGCGTGATATTTACGGTAATTACAGCGCGGCAAAAACGGTATCGCTTTCCGTAGTGAAGCCGACGGTTGCCGTATCATACGCGGATATGACGGACAATCGCTCCCACAATGCGGCTCTGACGGTTACGGAGGCGGGAATTATGAGCGGAACTCAAGTAGGCTCAAATGTATATTTTTATCCCGAGGGTGAGGTCAGCCGAGGTGAATTTGTGGTAACTGTAATGCACGCGGTGGGCATAACCGACGTTACGGAGACCTCGGCGACCGTTTTTGCCGATGACGCTGAAATACCGAATTATATGAAAAAATATATATCCTCCGCTTACGGCTTGGGATATATCAAAGGAATAAATACGTCGGAAGGACTGTGCTTTGAGGCAAACAGAAGCATTACGCGCGCGGAAGCGGCGGTAATACTCGGAAATATTCTTGATGTTTCCGTTCCTACCGCCGTGCCCACCTTCGGCGATTCCGCAGATATTCCCGCTTGGGCGGCTCCGTCGGTTTATTCCTTAAATGCAATAGGTGTGCTGAATGCCGTCGGCGGAAACGTGTCGGCAACGGCTGTGCTGACAAGAGGAGACGCCGCGGAGCTGCTGACAAATTTGATGAATTATTTGGACTGACGTTGTCCGCCTGCGCCGCAGGCGTATAAAATTTTCAATGAATTTCCGAAAAGGTCTTTATTTTCACGGTGAAATCTGTTATAATATGTTGACAAGGATTTTTTCGGAGGCTTTATGACTTATAACGAGATTTGTATGGCGCTTGCAGGCGCGGAAATCGAAAACAACAGGGGCGAGGCGGCGATGCTTATATGCCACTTTTGCGGTATAAACAAGGCGGAGCTTCTGTCGCGCCGTGACGAGAGCTTTGAGAGCGAGGAGCTTCGTGTTGCCGTCGAAAAGCGTATGGCTCATTATCCGCTGCAGTACATTCTCGGTTTTTGGGAATTTTGTCACGAGACCTACCGAGTGACCGAGGATACTTTGATACCTCGAAGCGATACGGAAAAGCTTGTTGAACTTGCGGTAAAGCTGTTGCCGAGCAACGCGCGCTTTATAGATTTGTGTACGGGCAGCGGATGTATTGCCGTTTCGACTCTTGCCGCACGTCGGGACTGTCGCGCGGTCGGCGTGGATTTATTTGAAAAAACGCTTGAAATTGCGGGTGAGAATGCCGAAAGAAACGGAGTCGGCGAGCGCGTCGGCTTTATTGCACGCGACGTACTTAAGCCGGAATTTATGGAGGAGCTTGGAAAATTCGACGCGATACTTTCCAATCCGCCGTATATAGAGACTAAAGAAATAGAACTTTTGGAACCCGAGCTTTCTTTTGAACCCGAGGCGGCTCTTGACGGAGGCGACGACGGACTTGATTTTTATCGGGCAATTATAGGTTATTACGGAAAATATTTGACGGATAACGGGATAATGCTGTTGGAAATAGGCTGTAATCAGGCTCATTCCGTTACCGCGATTGCTCATTCATTCGGCTTTCGCTGTGAGGTCTACAAGGATTTTTGCGGATGCGACAGAGTGGCATATCTTACGAAAATACAGACACAAGGAGAAATGCTTTGAAAATTACTGTACTTATGGGCGGTCTTTCGCCCGAAAGAAATGTATCTCTGTCCTCCGGCTCTCTTATAGCCGCGGCTCTGCGCGAGCGCGGTCACTGTGTACTTGCTCTCGACCTTTACGAAGGACTTAAGCCGTCCGACCGCATAGAGTTTACGTCGGAGCAGTCGGAGCTTATAACCGTATCCGGCGCTGTTCCCGAGCTTGAGGCTCTTGTTGCGGCTAACGGAGGACGAACGGACGCCGTCGGACCTCGTGTTATCGAGGCTTGCCGTGCCGCCGACTGCGTTTTTCTCGCACTGCACGGTTCAACGGGAGAAAACGGACAGCTTCAGGCAATGCTCGACGCCTACGGCATACGTTATACGGGCTCGGGCTATATAGGCAGTATGCTTGCAATGGACAAGGATATAGCAAAAAAGCTTATGCGTGCTGAGGGGATACTTACGCCGAATTGGGTGCGCGTCGATACAGACGGGGGAGTTGATACGAAAAAAATCATTGAGATAACGGGGCTTCCCGCTGTTGTAAAGCCCTGCTCCTGCGGCTCCAGTGTCGGAGTTTATATGGTGGACGGAGAGGCGGAGCTTGCCGAAGCATTAAAAAAAGCCTCACGCTACGAAAAATACGTAATGGTTGAAAGCAGGATAGAGGGAAGGGAGCTTACGTGTGCTTATTTTGACGGTAAGGCACTTCCGCCCGTTGAGATTATACCGAAAAAAGGCTTTTACGATTATGCAAACAAATACAGCGCTAATGCTGCCGAAGAAGTTTGCCCCGCGCCTGTCGGCGAAACGGTAACGCGCAAGCTGTATGAGGCTGCCGAAAAAGGATTTTACGCTCTTCGGCTTCGCGGATACGCGCGGTTTGATTATATTTTGGACGCTTCGGGAAAAATATGGTGTCTGGAGGCGAATACTCTTCCGGGAATGACCCCCACAAGCCTGCTTCCGCAGGAGGCTGCCGCTGTCGGAATGGAATACGGAGAGCTTTGCGAAAAAATCGCAATGCTTGCTTTGCAATAATTTGGAATAACATAGAACGTAAAAATGCTCCGCGGTTTGCGGTCTGACGGATTTCGTCGGGTCGCGCCGAGGAGCATTTGTATATTTGTTTGACCTTAAGCTTTTTATTTTATTCTTAGCCAAGCCGCCGTTTTCGAGTCGTCGGTATAGGTTTTTCCCGCCGAGGCATAGTCGATAAGGCGAACTTTCTCACCGTTTTCAAGTGTAAGATTGTAACAGACATTACATTCCGGTATTTCGGGGCAGTAGGTCGGAGTGCCGACGGCGGCGCCGTTAATGCATTTTACGTTTAGCACCGTATCGGGATCCGTTATGCGTTTGTCAGCCGCCAATACGATGGGGCCTATCCTATATGCTGCGAAAATGTCGGCATTCACGGCTCCGATCGGCGGAAGAATACGGCATATTTCCATATTCAGCGTGAGCTCAAGCGTATCTCCGCTTTTCCATTCCCGACAGTAAGAGGTATACCCGCGGTGTATCTCGGTCTTTTCGCCGTTTATTTGCGCCTCGGCTTTTTTGCACCAGGCGGGAACGCGAAGAGTAAGCGAAAAGGTTTCGGGAGCGGGAAGCTCAATACTTATAGCTATTCTGCCGTCGTAGGGGTATTCGGTATCTACGGACAGCTTTAAATCACTGCCAGAGGGATTGCGTGCTGTTATTTCGCTTTTTTCGTAATAATTGAGCGTTACACCGCTTTTTGAATACATTACCGCAATTTGCGGAATTATGCCAGCTCCCGCCGCGCCTATGCAGGCACAGCAGCCATAAATTGTACCGTCCGAAAATATCTGATAGCCGCCGATTTGACGTCCGCGGATGTCGGCGGTAAGCGGGCTGTAGCTATCGAATGGAAGAATCTGCGGAACGTCGTTCTGACCGTTCCTCGATACGGGGACTCTTTGTGTGTTGAAGGAGCCGACGTATGCGTTATAATAGGATTGCTCTATGCAATCGGCAAAAACGGGATCTCCGGTAAGCTCAAGAAGAGCGGCCGCAAATTTTATCCACGTAACGGTAACGCAGGTTTCCTGGACAACACCCTTCCAATCGGTTTGCGTTTGACGCACGGCGGTGTGGTCGAACAGCTCGTGAGTACATCCGCAGCAGCCTATAATGCTCAATTCTCCGTCGACTATTCTGCGCCCGAAATTGATAACGGCAGTTTTGTATTTTTCTATTCCCGTGACGTAATAGTACTGAAGCAGACCTTCAAAGCAGGACATCATTTCATATGCCTTGACGACGGGATAGGTGTGCGGTGCCGTTTCGTCGGCATAAGCAAGCTCTATCAGATTTGCGGATTGAATGAAGCCTGTCGAAACTATATATTCGGCAAATTCGAGGTATTTTCTTTTTCCCGTCATTCTGTAAAGGCGGACAATCGGTTCAAGGATTGAGCAGGAATTCATACCTTCCCAATGCCGAGAGCATTTTCTTATATCGAGTTTGCCTTCGCCGTCTCCGATGTGCTCCGTTATGTAGTCTGCCTGACGGCACATAGAGGCGAGAATTTCAGCGGAAAGTACGTCGTCGCGGCATATTTCCGTAAAATATTGCAGACCGAGCATAACGTATTTGCGTCCCCACAAATCCCATTGAGTAAATTCCTCATCGGCGGAATAGCCCGATATACGGCCGAGGCTGTCCTCGGTATTTAAAATATCGCGTACCGAATCCTCGAGGATTTTATACATTTTGTCGTTTTTCGTGTATTTCAAGACCATAGACGCACCGCGCATCATCTTGCCCCAAAACTCGCTTCGCCAGCTTATCCAAGTGTTGCCTTCTCCGTCGAGGCAGTTTCTGAATACGTTTACGAATTTTTGCCAAAGTCCGACCTCGCAAATCTGATTTCTTTCGATAAATTTTACCGACTCGGCAAGTGAGCCTGCAAATTTCATTCTCAAATCGTTTTCTCTTTCGAGAACGCGGGCGTTTTCGATTTCCTTGACCGTATACGTCATAATGCAGAGCCTCCGTTATTTGGGATAATTATATCATAAAACGCACTGATTGTCTATTGAAAAAATAATTTTTTATTGATTTTTCGGGCAAAAGAAAATTGTCGAAAAGTTTTTTGAGGCTAAATTGAAAAAAGGGTTGACAAACCGTCGACATTGTGATATAATAATACAAGTAACCGAAAGGAAACTGTAAACGCCGGTGTGGCGGAACAGGCA
>CAYVLG010000014.1:0-13926 GCA_964452345.1 uncultured Lachnospiraceae bacterium | reverse complement strand
CGAGTCTGAAGCTTTTGCTTTATTTTACGCACGCCGTCAACGAACACAAGTGCCTCTTCAACCGTCATTTCGAGAACCTCGGATATATTTTTGTTTTTGAATTTGACCTCAAGCGTATCTCTGTTGTAACGTCTGCCGTGGCATACGTCGCAGGTTACGTATACGTCGGGAAGAAAGTGCATTTCTATTTTTTTTACTCCGTCTCCCTCGCACTCCTCACAGCGGCCTCCCTTTACGTTGAACGAAAAGCGTCCCGATTTATACCCTTTTGCGTTGGCATCCGCGGTTTTTGCGAAAAGCTCGCGGATATCGGTAAACAGTCCCGTATAAGTTGCGGGATTTGACCGCGGCGTTCTGCCTATCGGACTTTGATGTATAACTCTTACTTTATCGAGATTGTCGATTCCCTCTATTCGTTCGTAACGTCCCGAACCGCGTATTGCGTGATTCAGCTCGCGAGACAGTGTGGGAGCTATTATACCGTTCACAAGCGATGACTTTCCGGAGCCCGAAACTCCCGTAATACAGGTAAAACAGCCGAGAGGAACCGAAACGTCGATATTTTTCAGATTATGCTCGTGAGCACCGAAAACCTTAAGAAATTTGCCGTTTCCTTTTCGGCGGACGCTCGGCACGTCTATTTTCTTTCTTTTCGAAAGATATGCGCCCGTTATCGATCTCGGATTATCCATAACCTCCTGCGGAGTTCCTGCGGCAACAATTTCCCCTCCATGTATTCCCGCGCCCGGACCTATATCGACAATAAAATCGGATTCAAGCATTGTTTCCTCGTCGTGCTCAACCACGATTACCGTATTTCCTATATTTCTCAGCTTCTTCAGAGTTTCTATCAGCTTGGTATTATCCCGCTGATGAAGTCCGATGCTCGGCTCGTCAAGTATATAAAGCACGCCGACAAGAGCGGAGCCTATCTGGGTGGCAAGACGTATTCTCTGTGCCTCGCCGCCCGAGAGTGAACCCGATTTTCTCGCCAGAGTAAGATATTCAAGTCCCACGCTCTTCAAAAATCCGAGCCTTCCCTTTATCTCTTTAATAATTTCACGCGAAATGACCGCGTCCTTGCCTTCAAGCTTCAGCTGTTCGATAAAATCAAGCGCCGAGGACACCGACATTCTGCAAAATTCATCTATATTCTTACCTCCGACAGTAACTGCCAAAACGCTCGGATTAAGTCTTTGTCCGCCGCACTCGGGACAAGGTGCTTCCTCTATAAACTGCTCGTAATAATCGTCGTTTCCGCCCTGCTGTATACGCGTCTCTATCATATTTACGATACCGATAAAATGAGTTTTTTGCTTATGCTCGACACCGCCGAACCAGCGCGACACCTCGTAATAATCATTTCCCGTTCCGTACATAAGAGCATTATACGCATCTTCGGAAAATTCGCAAATCGGCATATCTATATTGAAGCCGTGTTTTTTTCCTACCGCAATTATGAGGGGACCGTTCCAGCTTTGCTCCTCCATTGTTTTAAAGCCGTTTACGGCGATTGCTCCGTTTCTTAAGGACAGTCTGTCATCGGGAATTATTCTGTCGACGGCAACGCGTCTTAAATCGCCCAAGCCTGCGCAGTGCGGGCACGCGCCCGCAGGATTATTGAACGAAAACATTCTCGGCTCAAGCTCTCCGAAGGATATATTGTGCTTTTCGCAGGCATAGCTTTGAGAAAACTCCATTTCCTTCGCCTCTCCCTCTCTCGGAGCCGTTATAACTATAAGATGACCGTCTGCCAGCCTCAGCGCATTTTCTACCGAATCCGCAAGCCTCGAGCGTATATCATCCTTCATAACGAGGCGGTCGACGATTATTTCTATATCGTGCTTTTTATTTTTATCAAGCTTTATTTCCTCCGACAGCTCATATATACTGCCGTCGACTCTCGCTCTTACGTAGCCGCTCTTTTTTGCGCTTGAAAAAACCTTTTCGTGCATTCCCTTCTGTGCGCGCACTACGGGAGCAAGCACCATAAAGCGCTCTCCCGCGTCAAGCTCCATTATTTTATCTATTATCGTATCTGTGGACTGCCTTCTTATCTCCTTGCCGCACACGGGACAGTGTGGAATGCCGACTCTTGCATACAGCAGTCTGAGATAATCGTATATTTCGGTAACGGTTCCCACGGTGGAGCGCGGATTTTTAGACGTGGTTTTTTGGTCTATCGATATTGCGGGTGAAAGCCCCTCGATAAGATCCACGTCGGGCTTGTCCATTTGTCCGAGAAACTGTCTTGCATATGACGAAAGCGACTCCACAAAGCGTCTGTGTCCCTCGGCATATACGGTATCAAACGCCAATGACGATTTACCCGAGCCCGACAAGCCCGTAAGTATTACAAGCTTATCGCGCGGTATCTCGACGTCTATATTTTTGAGATTGTTTACTCTTGCTCCCTTTATAACTATTGATTTTGCCATAATTACACGTTCTCTCTCAATTCCTTTATTTTGTCTCTTATAAATGCAGCCTGCTCAAATTCCAGACGGCGCGACGCGTCCTTCATCTGCTTTGTCAGCTCGGCTATAAGCTTTTCGCGCTCGGAAGCGGTAAGCTTTTTCCTATCCTTCGGCTTACGCGATTTTTCCTCCGAGCGTCCTATTTCTATTATATCGCGTATATCCTTTTTTATTGTTTTCGGAACTATTCCGTGCTCCTCATTGAATTTTGTCTGTATCGTGCGCCGGCGGTTGGTTTCGTTTATCGCCCTATCCATAGAGCCCGTTATCTTATCGGCATACATTATAACCTTGCCGTCTGCATTGCGGGCAGCGCGGCCTATTGTCTGTATAAGGCTTCTCTCCGCGCGCAAAAATCCCTCTTTATCCGCATCGAGTATGGCAACCAAAGAAACTTCGGGAATATCGAGTCCTTCGCGCAGCAAATTTATTCCGACAAGAACGTCAAATTCGCCGAGGCGCAAATCTCTTATTATCTGCATTCGCTCTATGGTATCTATATTGAAATGTATATACTTGACCTTAATCCCGTTGTTTTCAAGATATTCCGTAAGGTCTTCCGCCATTTTTCGGGTAAGCGTCGTGACGAGAACTCTCTCGTTTTTGGCAACTCTTATTCTTATTTCGCCTATTAAATCGTCAACCTGACCTTCGACAGGTCTCACCTCTACCTCGGGATCCACAAGACCCGTGGGACGTATAAGCTGTTCGACAACGCCCTCCGAATTTTCGGTTTCAAAATCTCCCGGAGTTGCACTTACAAAAACGACCTGATTCAGCTTCTCTTCAAATTCGTTGAAAAACAGCGGTCGGTTATCGAATGCACTCGGAAGTCGGAAACCGTATTCGACGAGATTTTTTTTCCTTGCCAAATCGCCTCCGCTCATTCCCCTTACCTGCGGAACGGTAACGTGGGATTCGTCGATAAACATAATAAAATCCTTCGGGAAATAATCGAGCAAGGTATACGGTGTCGAGCCCTTGGGACGTCCCGAAAGTACTCTTGAATAATTTTCCACTCCCGAACAAAAGCCTACCTCGCGCAGCATTTCAAGGTCGTATTTCACGCGCTCCTCAATGCGCTGTGCCTCGATAAGCTTACCCTCGTTTATAAAAAATTCCCTGCGCTCTATCATTTCATTCATTATTTCATTGAGAGCGCGCTCCTTTTTATCGTCGGAAACGGCGTAATGCGTAGCGGGATATATCGCAGCATAATTAAGTGTTTTCAGCACCTCTCCCGTTACGGTATTTATTTCGGAAATTCTGTCGATTTCATCTCCGAAAAATTCGATGCGAATGGCTTTATCCTCCATATTGGCAGGCACAATATCGACGGTATCTCCCTGCACTCTGAATTTATCTCTTTCAAGAGAAAGGTCGTTCCTGTCATAGCTTATTTTCACAAGCACTTTTATTAAATTATCACGGCTGATCTGCATTTCGGGACGGAGTGCCAATACGAGCTTTTGATATTCCTCGGGGTCTCCGAGAGAATATATGCACGACACGCTGGCAACGATTATTACGTCTCTCCGTTCAAACAAAGCCGACGTCGCGCTGTGACGGAGCATATCTATTTCATCGTTAATCATAGCGTCCTTTTCGATATACATATCCTTTCCGGGGATATATGCCTCGGGCTGATAATAATCGTAATACGATACAAAATATTCGACGGCGTTCTCGGGAAAAAGCTCTCTGAATTCGGAGCAAAGCTGTGCCGCCAAGGTCTTATTATGCGCCAAAACAAGCGTGGGACGGTTTATTTCGGCTATAACGTTTGCCATGGTAAACGTTTTTCCGGAGCCCGTAACTCCGAGAAGCGTTTGATATCTTTTTCCGCTTTTTATTCCGTCCGTCAGACCCTTTATTGCCTCCGGCTGGTCTCCGCTCGGAGCAAAATTTGAACGCAGCTTAAATTTTTGTTCTATCATAAATATGCCTCATAAAGTTTTCGTCAGCTTTTCACCGTACAAGTATATACTATATTATACCACAAAAATATTAACAAATAGAGCGATAGCGATTAATATTTTTCTTCTGCCGAAAATAGGCAGGTTATACTTTTTTTGAATTACCATAGTTAAAAAAGCATTACGGCGCACGGCTTACCGCCGATACGCCGTATATTTTATTTCATTTCGGACATTTTGCGCGCCTGTCGGCAAATGCTGTCTGCATCGAGTGACGCGGAGGTATATATCCGCTCTCCCTCTTTTCGGTCGGTTACAAAGCTATCGTCAAGCGCCATAACGGAAATTCTTTTATTTTTCAGACGCTCCGAATTACGGAGCTTATCGTATAGATTCATTCCCATACCGCCGCTTCGTATTTCCTCCTCAAGAAGAATAACGTTACATTTCTTGGCAGGAAGAAGCCTCTCGACGTTTGCGGCGCATTCGTCATACGGCTTGAGCATTTCAAGCAATATAACGCCTGCCGTGTCCCCGTCGGACATTAGCATATCGCAGGCCGTCAATGCCTCCAATGCCATTCTGCCGTGCGTAACGATAACCGTATTCGGGCAATCTTCTTTATCAAAATTACTTCTGGCACCGACGGTAAAGCATTCCGAGGCTCCGTAAAACTCCGACACTATCCGTGCATTTTCACAGCCGTTCGGATATCTTACTGCCGACGGAACGCCCTCGTTAAGCGCCTGCTTTATGCACAGCTCAAGCGTTTTGTAGGTTATCGGCGTATATATTTTCAAATTGGGGATTTCCGAAAGAAAAGCAACATCGAAAATTCCGTGATGCGTCGCGCCGTCTGCCGAATTCAGTCCCGCTCTGTCCACGCATATAAGCACAGGCAGCTTTTGAAGAGCAATATCGTGAATTATATTGTCAAAGCCTCTCTGCAAAAACGTTGAATAAACCGCCGCAACGGGCTTCATACCGTTTGCCGCAAGTCCTGCGGCAAACGTAAGCGCATGCTCTTCGGCAATGCCCACATCAAAAAATCTGTCCGGGTATTTGTCGCGGAATTCGCAAAGCCCCGTTCCGTCGCACATTGCGGCGGTTATTGCGCAGATTTTTTCGTCATATCCGCCGATTTCGGTAATAATATGTCCCATCATTGCGGAAAAATTTGATTTTTGAGACAATTCTGCCGTAGACGGTGACATACCGTGATAGACGTCGGGGGCCATTTCAGCGGGAGCATACCCCTTGCCCTTTACCGTTTTCAAATGAACGACAACACTTTCTCCGAGTTTTTTTGCCTCCGACAGCAAACTTTCCACCTGCCGATAATCATTGCCGTCAATCGGTCCGAGGTAAGTAAGCCCCATGCTCTCAAAATAATTTGAGCCGTACAGCAAATTTTTGAAGGATTTTTTCACACCCAAAACGCATTTAAACAGGGGGCGTCCGACAATCGGTATTTTTTTCAAAAAGGCTCCCGTCGCTTTTTTTGTGCGGAAATAACGCGGGCTCGTGCGAAGCTTGGATAAATTTTTTGCAAAGCGGCCGATATTTTTTGATATCGACATTTCATTTTCGTTGAGAATGATAATCATATTGAGGTCTTTTCTGCAGTTATTCAACGCCTCGTGTATCATACCGCCGGTATATGCTCCGTCGCCTATTACCGCCACGGTATACGCGTCGGAACCGTTAAGCTTATCCGAAACGGCGAAACCGAGAGCCGCCGAATGCGACGTAGAGCTATGACCCCCTCCAAAGCAGTCGTGCTCGCTTTCACCGCGGTTTGTAAAACCGCAAATGCCTCCCGACTGTCTCAAGGAATCCATACGCGAATAACGTCCCGTAAGCATTTTATGCACATAGCTTTGATGTCCGACATCGAATATGATATGGTCCTTCGGCGTTTCAAACACTCTATGTATCGCCATTGTAAGCTCCACGACACCGAGGTTTGAGGCAAGATGTCCGCCGTTTTTTGAAACCACTCTGACAAGCTCGCCGCGAATCTCATCGGCAACGTCCTGCATTTCGCTGTCCGGGATATTTTTGAAATCCTCAGGAGAATTTATTCTGTTTAAATATTTGATTTTCTTATTTTCAATCATAATATTAAACTGCCTTATATTTTTATTAGAATTACCGCTTAATAAATCAAAAATACTTTCGCCGCCATTGTGTGCAAACCATCAACGGCAATATATATTTTGCGTAAGTTTTTGCGAACTTACTCTGTATATTATATCATAGATTTATAAAAAAATAAAGGTTTTTTTAATTTTTCTTTTCCTGCGACAAAAAAGCACCTCAAAAGAGGTGCTTTTGGTGCACCTTCAGGGATTCGAACCCGGGACCCACTGATTAAGAGTCAGTTGCTCTACCAACTGAGCTAAAGGTGCATATCTATTGCGACGGCTTACCGTACTTGTTTATTATACCACGTATCCGCTGTTTTGTCAATACAAAATTTTAAAATTTATCAAAAAATAAAGCGTATACGGTATTTTATCGTACACGCTTTATTCGGCTTTATTTGTTTTTCAGTATGGAGACAAGTCTTGAGGTCCCGAGTCTTGACGCGCCGAGCCCGATAAAGCGTTCTGCGTCCTCAAAGCTTGCAATTCCGCCCGCCGCCTTTATTTTTACGTTTTTTCCGACGTGCTTCGCAAAAAGTGCGATATCTTCAAACGTCGCTCCCTTTCCCGCAAAGCCTGTTGAAGTTTTTATATAATCGGCTCCCGCCTCGGTAACAATTTCACACATACGTATCTTTTCTTCGTCGGTCAAAAGGCAGGTCTCGATTATAACCTTGAGTATTTTTTTCTCGCATACCGCCTTAATCCTCTTTATTTCATCAAGCACAAGGTCATATTTACCGTCCTTGACATATCCGATATTTATTACCGTATCGATTTCATCGGCCCCCTCGGAGATTGCCTGTGCGGTCTCGACAAGTTTTACCAACGGAGTATTATAACCGTTCGGAAAGCCTATAACCGTACAGACAGGCATTTTATCTCCGACATATTCCTTGACAAAACCAACCGCAGACGGTGGAATGCACACAGAGGCGGTGCGGTATTTTATTGCGTCGTCGCACAGCTGCTTAAACTGTGCCTCCGTTGCCGTTTGAGCAAGCAGTGTATGATCGACGTGCGACATTATAAATTCTGTATTCATCAGTCAGTCTCCGTTATTTTCGGCAAAGCTCCAGCTTACAAGGAGCTTTATTTTTTCATTTATATCGGTATCGGCGTATCCGACGCTTATTTTGTCACCGACGGAAATAAGCATAAGCGTTTCGTCATTTGCAAGCGTCTTTTTATAAAGCCTGCCGTCGTCTCCGTCAATATAAATCACCGTTTCTCCGCCGACGGACGCCATTCTTATATTTGTTACCGTAAAATCGGCATCGGCAATTTTTTCGGGCTCGGGCTCGGAAGGCTCCTGCTCCGTCTTTTCTATGATACCTTCATTTTCAAGCAAGGATATATATTTAGCCTTTGCCTCCTCCTGCGTCGTACCCGTGGCAACTATACTGTAATTTTCTACATTGACAAGCGCATAAAGCTTGACAAGCCCCGCATTGTCCTTTAAAACCATAATATACGTTGCCTCGCCTGCGGCATTTATAAGCGACGGGAAAGACGCAACATATCCCTTTTCCTGCACTTCTCCCTGTGCCGCCTGCATAGCTGAATATTCCTCCGCGCCGATAACGGGATAAAATTTGTATTCGCCCGTCCGTGCATTGCTTATTATAAAGCCTATGTTGCTCTCATCACTGCTGACGGAGGTAACTCCCGTAAAGAACCAGACGTCGTCCTCTATTACTATATAGCCGAAATCGTCCGTGGTAACCTTGCAGTCCTTATTTCCGATTTTACTGTTCCAAAATCCGTTTTTGAGCGTGCCGTACCAATCGTATTTTTTGGAGGCAAGGTCGCCCGTAAAGACGTTGTCGACCCAAGACGGAACGTCCTCAAGCGCGTACAGCTCGTGAGAACCGTCGCACGGGTTGAAAATCACGACCTCCGAAACGTCCAAGGCACCGAATATCCCTATTTTCGGAGACATACAGGAAACTATATAGTACGGGTTTCCGTCATCGTCTATCTCAAAGGTATAATTTCCGAATATCTTTGTCGGATAGGAAAAGCGGAGCTTTCTGTGAAGGTCGTCTCCGAAATACGCGCTTTCGACGTATTTCATAGACTCCTTCAGCTCTATGTACTGTGCCGAGCTGTTCACGGGATCGACCATAACCATTCCGGGTATTCCCTCCGCGCGGTTATTGAACCATTTGAAGAAATCGACGTATTCGAGATTTGCCACCTTCTGCGGAGTTTTTCTGTAATTTATCTGAGCATAATTCTCTCCGACCTGATACTGCGAAACGACGTCGGAAAGCGCTCCGAGCGTTCTGTCGCCTATTTTCGTGGCGGAGTCCGTATCCATAAGCGCGATATTGGTAACAAGTCCCGTCTCGGGCATATCCTCTTCAAATACCGCTTCCTCGACGTCTATAATTTCCGAATATTTCTCGGCGTTGAGAAACGTCGAAGAAATTATTCCGCCGACGGCAAGAACGGCGACGGGCACCGCGGCGGCAATCAAAATCTTCTTAACCGACCCGAAGCCCGAAAACACTTCTTTGACTCCGCCTGCGTTTTTGGCGCCGAGCAAAAGATATGCAATTCCGTAAACAAGAATGACAAATACCGCCGATATCCAAAATTCCTCGCTGTGCACATTGAGCGCAGGCAAAGTGATATAAAATCCGACAGCCGCAAACACAAGCGTTATTGCCGCGGCAACGGCGTGTCTCGTTATCTTTTTCATAGTTAATCCTCCTTTTATTATCTGGTTATCCGCTTATCGGTTATCGAAATCAAATATACAGCTCTCTCCCGAAAGCTTAAGGTATGCGTCGAACGGCGTACCTTTTTTCGAGGTAAAGCCTCGGATTTTGGACGTCCGCCCCGTTTCAAGCAGCAGCTTGACGTTCGATACGGAAATGGGTCTTGAGCAAATGTTTATTCCGACGCTGAATTTACAGCCTTCCTTATATCCGCTGCAGCCGTAAGAATATTTTCCTCTTCTGACGTCACGTCCGCAAATCGGACAGCTGCCGATGGTATCGCCGAAAAAGCCCGTATCTCTGTCATCCTCGGCAGAAGCCTCGGAGACCTTAAAATACTGCGATATTTCATTTTTTGCCAACTCCACGCTGTCCGATACCGCAATTTCGTTTCTGAACACCTTTTTTAAGGCTCTGCCCATATCGGACGTTTTATATTTATCCATACCGATATTGAGTCTTTCCAAGGATTCTATCATATATATGCCGTCGGGAAGAATCGTATATACGTCTTTTTTCAGCTGTATATACCCGCTTTTGCGCGCATTGTCGATTATTCCCGTTCGGGTTGCCTCCGTTCCGAGCTCGACGCCTTCAAACATCGCTCTGTATTCATCGGCGTCATCGGCTCCGACGGTATCGTCGGCGGCGTTCTTTTCTTCCTTGAAAGGATTTTTCAGGTAGTTGTTAAGCGTTTCTATGGTATAGTGCTTCGGCGGCGACGTTTCTTTTTCAACAGGCTTGAAGTTGATATTTACCTTATCGCCCTTTTCAAGCTTCGGCAATATTTTATCCTTTTGAGAGGCGTCGTCGTATTTTGTCCAGCCCTTCTCCATTATCGTCAGACCTTTAAGCGTAAAGCTTTCAAGATCGCCGACCGCAACCGTTATTTCCGTTCGTTCGACAGTACACTCCTCGGAACAAAAAACCGCTATAAACCGTCTGAAAACGGTTGAATAGACCTGAAATTCAGACTCCGACAGCTTATCGCGCGGCGGAATTTTATACGTCGGCGTTATTGCTGAATGCGATTCGATTTTGCTGTCGTCAAACACGGTCTTTTTATCCTTGAAAACAACGGGATAACCCAAGCTTTTGCAGTTTGCAAGTATCTTTTTGACTTTATCCTTTTCCGCCGCGGCAAGGTACTCTGAATTGGTACGCGGGTACGTCAAATACCCCTGTTCATACAGCTTTTGTACAATTTCAAGGCTCTGTGCCATAGACATTTTATATTTTTTTCCGAGAACGTTCTGCAGCTTTGACAGAGAATACAGCTTGCCGCATGACAGCGTATCCTTTTTGCGCTTTACCGAAGTTACGCGTGCCTCGCAGGCATTGTATTCACGGCATTTCGCCTCCGCGTCGGAATATTTATTACCGTCAAAGCGAAGCTTGCTGTTCAGCTCGACTGCCTGACCGTCGGTCTTTTCCTTGCTTGCTATCGAATAATATTTTTCGGGCACAAAGTTTTTAATTGCCATATCTCTGTCGTATATGGCCTTGACGATGGGCACTATGACACGTCCGACGCGAAGAAGAGTACCCGTTCTGAGAGTTGCGTATCTGGTTAAATTGACTCCGTACAGCCAATCGATATACGTCCTTGCATAGCCCTCGTTTGCCAGACTGTCGTATTCCGCGTCGTCCTTCATATCGGCAAAGGCGGCGGCTACGGTTTCGGGAGTCTGATCGGGCAGCCAAAGCCGTTTTACCGTTTTCGGAGCACGCAAAGCACCGTCGATACAGTTCCTTACGATAATTTCTCCTTCTCTGTCCGCGTCTCCCGCATTGACTATGATATCGACGTCGTCTCTGTTGCACAGCGTTTTTATCGTTTCAAACTGTTTTTGCACTCCGCTGTCCGCCTTGCCTCCGTCTCCGAGCCTCAATTCATAGTCGAAATGCTCCGGAAAGCACGGAAGATTTTCCATGCTCCAGCGTTTCCCGCCGTCGGCTCTCGGATTGTAATGCTCGATGTCGGCAAGCGAGAACAGATGACCGAAAGCCCAAGTTATAAGGCAATCTCTGCCCTCCAAATATCCGTCTCTGCGCCTGAAATCACCCAAGCCCGCCGCAATATTTCTGCCAAGACTCGGCTTCTCGGCGATTATCAGTATCATTTTTCCTCCGATTTAAGTAAAGCCTTCGGACGCTTATACGCCGAAGGCTCTGCTTTTATGTTAATGCAATTAAAGATATTTCTTAACGGTTTCGCTTGCTTCCTCTGTGGGGATAGAGGATGTAGCGGTAATCTTTACGTTGAGCTTTGCCGAAAGAGCGTTCAATTCCTCAACAAATTTATCAAAAGCGGCACTGTCGTTGTTGCATATCTTAAGAGCCGAATCGACAAACAAATCGGTTACGTCGTGATTGCTTGCAAGTATGCCCGCAATAAAGCCGTAAAGCGACTGAGCGTCGGAAACAAAGTACTCCTCAACGTCTATGAGTCTCGCCTTATACTTAATATCGTAGCGAAGCTTGGTTCCCTTTTCGATACAAACAACGTCTCCGCGTGAATTTTCAACTGCGGTATTTACCAAGTTGATAAGATTTTTTGTTTTACCCGTGCCTTTGACACCTATAATCAATTTTAACATTACGGACCTCCGATAAATTTATTGCAGATTCTTTTCTGCTTATCTATATTATAACAGATAAACCGAATTTTTGCAATAGCAATTTATAAAAATTAAAATTATTTTTCGCATTGTTCACAAAAACGCACAAAGAGCATATTTTAATTAACGGTGGTATCCAGCATACCGAGATGAATGCCGTCGACCCCGCCGTTTTTTATAAACACGCGCGGTACTCTTTTTCCCACGGAGCATATTATTTCGTAATTAATCGTTCCGTTGGCTTCAGCCAAAGCGTCGGCAGTGTTTATTCCGCAGGCGTCTCCGAACACCGTAACCTCGTCTCCGATATGAAGTTCGGCTATATCGCTGACGTCAAGCATAAGCTGATCCATACATATACGTCCCACAATCGGGGCTTTTTTGCCGCCGACAAGCAAAGAAACTCCCTGCTTGCCGTTTGAACGCCAGAATCCGTCGGCATAGCCCATAGGCACCGTGGCGATTTTCATTTTTCTGTCGGAGACAAAATCTCCGCCGTAGCTTATGGGTGTTCCCGCGTCAACCGTTTTTATATGTGAAATTACCGTTTTCAATGACATTACGGGCTTAAGTTTTGTATCGCACACGGTCTCGGGAGACGGAGAAAGACCGTACAGCACTATGCCCGCTCTCACCATATTCATTTGAAACGCCGGATAATCGAAAACGGCGGCGCTGTTGGCGCAATGGCGGTATGTGAATTTTATGCCTCTTTGCTCAAGCAGGCTTACGGTGTCAGAAAATCTTTCATACTGCAAAAGCGTAAAATCACGTCCGCATTCCCCGCCGTCCGATTTTGCAAAATGCGTAAATATTCCCTCCGCCGAAAGTCCCTCCAGACGGCACACGCCGTCTACGGCGTCTATAAATTCTTTTCCGTCCGTCCACTGAAAGCCGAGGCGTCCCATACCCGTATCTATTTTTATATGCGCCCGAACCTTACAGCCCGCACGCACCGCACATTCCGACAGCTCGTTTGCATATTCCGACGAATATACGCATTGGGAAATATTATTTTCGCAAAGAATTTTCGCACAGTCGGCGGGAGTATAGCCGAGGATAAGTATAGGCTTTTTTATTCCTTCTCCGCGGAGCTGGAGTGCCTCCTCGACGTTGGAGACGGCAAAAAAATCGGCTCCTGCGTTTTCAAGCTCCCGCGCTATACGCGGAGCGTGATGTCCGTAAGCATTTGCCTTTACGACACAGCAAACCGCCGTTCCGTCCGAAACCTGTGTTTTTATAAGCTTGAAATTATATATTAAATTATCTAAATTTATTTCCGTCCAGATTCTTTTCCAAAGAGTACTCATTTTGCCATTGCCCCTTGATAATTATTAACATAGATTATATCACGAATAATGAAAAAAGTCAAGAAAATGAAAATATAATATTGCAAATAACCGATAATTATGCTATAATGGTTATATCGGCATAACGCAGTGCATATAGATTTTATTTTGAAAGGTCTTTACCGTGAAAAAAATATACATTCTTCTTACGCGCACAGGAACGCTGCCTGCAAAAATAATTCATTTTTTTAAGGGCGGGACATTCACTCATACGTCGCTGTCAATGACTCCGTCGACGGACTGTCTTTTCAGCTATGCACGCAGAACGGTGAACAATCCGCTGAAAGCGGGGTTAATCGTCGAAAATATCCACACGAAAGTATTTGCATTATATCCCGACTGTCACTGTGCTATGTACTGCCTGACGGTTTCAGATGAAGCATATGAAAAAATGCGTAAGGAAATTACATTTTTCTTTGAAAATTACAAAAAGGCAAAATATAATTTTTTGGGTCTCATACCGCTTGCTCTCGGAATAAAACTGCGTCGTAAATTCAGGCTTACCTGCTCTCAGTTTGTCGCTTTGATTTTAAACAGCTCAAGCGAAATAGAGCTGCCGAAGGATCCGTATCTTATGCTCCCCAACGATTTTTTAAACATAGTCGGAATAGAGCTGATATACGACGGACGGCTTGACGGCTGTTCCGTAAATCCCGATATGTTTTTGGTAAGCAACGCATAAACTAAAAA
>CAYVLG010000013.1:0-14176 GCA_964452345.1 uncultured Lachnospiraceae bacterium | reverse complement strand
TTTTCGCTTTTTGCAGTATGTTGTCCTAATAAAAGTTTTTAGTCAAGTTTTTTTCAAAAAACTTGCGCCCTCAAGGCGCGTAGCCTTGCCGCACTCCGCAGAGTGCGGAACCCTACGGCGTGAGAAGGGAGTTTGAGGCGGAGCCTCAAGCGAGCTCTGCAGAGCGCGAAACACCTCGCCGACACGTTGGGGACGTGAGGACGCGGGGACGCGTTGTCGCTTTTTGAAAAAAGCGACGCAAAAACTTACCGAAAAATTGAATTTATAAAAAATAAAATACAATACGGAGAGCTGTTGTTTATTGGGATTTTCTTAAAAACAGGCTCTCCGTTTTTTATTTGTATGTGTTGCAGCTTATTTAAGTGATTTAGGCGTTTTTTTCCGTTTTTTCCACCGTGTCATTCTGAACGCAGTGAAGAATCTCGGCGGAGTACTATAAAAGGGCAAAAACACGAAAAACAACCGCATTTTCCGTTCTTATTAAGGGGTTCGCCCCAAAAATAAATTTGTTGAAAGTTTTTTGCCAAGCTTTTTTTCAAAAAAGCGTAAATCGCATCCCCCCTGCATTCCCCGCGCGGGCGAATTTATGCGGTGGGATATTTAAAGTTGTGCGGTTTGCCTTCAAGTTCGTTGAGATATGCCGCCGCCTCACGCTTTGCCGCCTCAAGGTCAAGCTCTCTGTAATTGCCGCATTCCTTGCGTGAAGCACCGAAAATTTCTCCGCTGTGACCTACTGTCGCGGCAAGTGCCTTTTTCAACTCGTCGAGCACGCGTTCGGGTGTTTCGTTTCTTACAAGCAGATAAAAGCCGGTACGGCAGCCCATAGGTCCGAAATATATAATGCTTGGTCCAATATCGGAATTTCTCAAGTACGTAGCGAGCATATGCTCGAGAGAGTGCATTGTGATGTTATCCATGTAGTCGCCTGCATTGGGAATGCGCGTGCGCAGGTCATAAGTCGTTACGTCGCCGTCAATTCGTGAAATGTAAATGTCCTTTTTTATAAAATCGTGGTCTACCGTAAAGCTTGCGATTGTTTTCATTAAACGTCTCCTTGATATCGAATAAGTTATATTAATTATAATACCTAAACACGGTTTTGTCAACTATTTTCGGTTTCTGTGAATATTTTTTCTTTCCGCGGTGAAAAATCAAAATGAAAATCATTGAAGGGAGAAACAAAATGAAGCTTTACACAAAGGACGGCAAGGGAATAGAGGCACTTAAGGGCACTCAAACGGAGCAAAATCTCAATACGGCACTGTCGGGAGAATCGAGGGCATATCTGAAATATCAATGGTACGAGAAAAAGGCGAGAAATCAGGGACTTATCGAGGTGGCGGAAATATTCGGAGAGACATCGGACAACGAAAAGGAGCACGCGGAGCTTTGGTTCCGATATCTTGCGGGTGAGAATGACACGCTTGAAAATGTCAAGGATGCCATAAAGGGTGAAAATCACGAATGGTCGAGTATGTACGCTGATTTTGCGGCGACCGCAAAGGAGGAAGGATTTCTTTACCTTGCGGGACTTTTCGAGAGAGTTGCGTCGATAGAAAAAATGCACGAGGAACGGTATGCAAAATACGAAAAGGCTCTTGAGGACAAAACGCTTTTAACGTCGGAGAGCGAGCAGACAAAATGGATATGCCTAAACTGCGGTTATGTTTTTACGGGTAAAGAGCCTCCCGCCGAATGTCCCGTTTGTCAGGAAGAAAGAGGCTATTTCAAAAAAATGAATTGATTTGCCTTCAGAAAATTCATAGCATTATAAGCCCTTCGCATTTTGCGGGGGCTTATTTTTATGTGGGATGCGGGGGGACGCAAAAACTTCCTGAAATTAATTTATAGGGCAGAAACCTTAAAGAGAGCGGAAAACGTGATTGTTTTAAACGTTACGGCTTTTTCCGTTTGCTCGGTAAATGCTGTCATTCTGATCGATAGCGAAAAATCTCTAAAAAACGTGCTCCGCCGAGATTCTTCACGTTGTTTAGAATGACACGGCGGAGAATTTCAAAATGTTTGTGCAGGGATATCTCAAAATGATATGATAACGTACATTTTGGATAAGTCATTTTGAGCCGCTGTTCAAATTAACTTATTTGTGAACAAAAGAATTGGTTAATATGTCAAAACACCGAAAAATAGTTCCCATAATGGCATATTATGTTCCTCTTGTGGTATTTACTCCGTTGTGCATTTGCGATATAATTTTAGTAGCACAAAGGGAAAAGCTATATCTCTTTAACAAAACGGAGAAAGGATGAAAGGTATGAAAAAAATCTTGCTAAGAACAGTCTCGCTGGCGTTCGCGCTTTTGTTCCTTGTGATGTCGTTTACGGCGTGCAAGAAGGACGAGGAAGAGGACGATTCGGCAGAGACCACGGTATCGACCGAGGACAGCGATAATTCCAACGTTCCCGCCGATTTGAAATTCGAGGGAGAAACGGTGAATTTTCTGATATCCTCGATGCTTGAGCAGGACTTTGTTATCGCCGAGGAGGAAACGGGTATTATCAACGAGGCGATTCGCAAAGTCAAGCTTATGACGGAGGAGCGCTTCGGCTATGAAATCAACTATATTCTCGACACGGGAGAGGTCACGGGCGCGCTCCAGCAGAACATTCAGAATTCGATTCTTGCCGCCGACGGCTCCTACGATTTAATCGGAAATATCGCGCACGCCTCGATAGGTCATATCGTTCAGGGACTGTATTACAATTACAATGCCGAGAACGACAAGAACTATGTCGATACGACGTATGCCTGCTACAATCAGGAATTTGTCAAAAACGTTTCCTACAAGGGTAAGCTGTACGCACTTGTCGGCGACTACACGGTAAGCTTTACCGACCGCACGCCCGTTATGTTCTATAACGAGGATGAGGTAAAGTCCTGGCAGATTACGGACGATATTGTTCAGAAGGTCATTGACGGAAAATGGACTATCGAATATCTGACTACTCTCGTAAGAGGCGTATACAGTGAAATGGATAACGTCGACGGCGAGACGAAGGGTGACTTTTACGGTCTGTTCTACAACAACGGCTCGATGTGCAACGACGCGCAGATATATGCGGCGGGCGTGCGCATATCCCGAAAGAATGCCGACGACAGCATAGAGCTGTCCTGGGCGGAGGGAATTTCCAACAACGCCTTCTCGGCGGTTTACGACCTTATTTACAATACTACGGGCGTATATGTCGGAACGGTCGGAGGAAATACATATTACGGAGAGACGACGAGTTACTATTCCGAGCAGGCTTTCTTCGAAAAGAGAGCGATGTTTACATACGGAATGCTGAATGCGGCAAAGACCTTTGCGCTTGACCCGACGCTTCAGTACGGAATACTTCCGCTTCCGAAATACAGCGAGGATCAGGCGTATGCGACAACTCCGCAGAACGGCTACGGAATAATTGCCGTTCCGTACAACGTAGGCTCACGCCTCGGCATAGCGACCGCAACGCTTCAGACGCTGTCCGAGTATTCGTATCAGGAGCTTCGTCCCGTATATTATGAGACGGCGTATAAGGTACGTTATGCAAGCTCCGAAAAAACCGCAGAGCTGTTCGATATGATAATGGACAGTATAGGTATCGATTTTGCTTCGTTCTACAATGCCGAGATGGGCAAGCCCGTCGAGGTGCTCCGCAACAGACTTGACGGCGCAAACGGCGTTACGATAGGCTCCAGCCTTACGGGAGTGGTTGCACAGTACAAATCGGCGACCAACAGAGCGCTCAAGAAGCTTCTCACAAGCCTTGACTCAATAGATAATTAATAAATTTGGAAAGGAAGACACAGACATGAAGACCTTGAAAAAATTCACATCTTTATTCCTTGCACTGCTAATGATTATCTCCGCAGGTGCGGCAATGACAATTTCCTCCTCGGCGGAGGAGAGTACGGCAGATTTTACTATAAGTACTCCCGACGAATTGATTGAATTATTGAGTACAAAAGCTCAACAAAATAATTGGTATTTAGGCAAAAACGTTGTTTTGGCGAACGATATCGATATGACGGGAAAAACTTGGGCATGGGACCCCACTACTTTCGTTGCATTTTCTTTCCGCGGAACGCTTGACGGACAGGGATATGCGATAAAGAACCTGACCTTGAACAGTGCGGGTATGTTCCAGAATTTGAACAGCGGAGCTGTTATAAAAAATATATCGTTTATAGATTTCGTTTGTAACGATCCCAACCCGTGCATTATTGCAAGAGATTTGGCGGCGGCGGGTACGGCTACAATAGAAAACGTTTACGTTAAAACCAATATTACATTGTCGGGAAGCTGTGCATATGCCGGAGGCTTGCTTGGACAGGTACGTGAAAGCACAGGCACTCTTAATATAAGAAACTGCGTAAGCGAAGTAACGGTAACGGGAAAAGCAAGTACGGCAGTCGGCGGATTTATAGGCTGGACTAATAACGGCGCAACGGTAAATATAACAGACAGCGCATTTATCGGAGACCTTTCTGGTGCTACGGCAGCCAATGGAGTAAGTGGTTTTGTCGGCGGAATAAGATGTCACGCAAATCTTACAAGATGTGTTTCTCTCGGAAAACTGAATACAAACAATAAGGGCGGTGCATTCTTGGGCTTGGCATATAACACCTGTACATATTTGCTCGAGGATTGTTATTCCGCAAACAATTGCGCAAAGGCGATTGACGCTACAAGTGCGGCGACAAACTGCACCTTGAATTTGAAATTTGACGGAGTAAGCGCATATTCCGCGACGGCGTCAGACGTGTCCGCTTTCAATACGGCGTTTTCCGAAAAAGAAGGCTTTGTCTCCGAGATAAAGGCTGACAACCTCAATAACTCGATGCCTGCAGTTGCAAAAAGCGGTGCGTGGACGGTTACGGAAGGAACCGTCGCATATGCCGACGGCAAGACGGTTGCAAGGCTTATTCCCAAGACGGTTGCCGTTATGACAATGACCTCCCCCGTCGAGGCGAAATATCTCCAGATAAGAAATAACGGAGAAGGCTATGACGTGCGTTTCGTCGGAACGGTCAATTTTGAAGACCTGACAAAATATGACAAGGTCGGCTTTGAATATACGGTAAAGAAGGACGGAACGGCGAAAGCTTCCGGCAGTGCCGAAACGGGCAGGGTATTCAGCTCAATAGTCGCAAACGGCGAAACCGTTACCGCGGAGGCACTTTCCGCAAAGGCTTTGAATATTGTAGAGTTCGGAACGTTCGGAAACAGCGGAACTTACGAAATTTCCGTTACGGCGTTTGCAAAGACGGCAGACGGAACGGTTATATACGATTACAGCGGAGCGCTTACCGTCAAGGTATGCGGCGGCGCGCTTGTAAATTAATGCTCTTGAAAGAAATGCAGAAAGGAATTTAACGTTATGAAAAGCTATGAAGCTCCCGTTATGTCGCTCTTTTATGCAGAGAGCAAGGATATTATTACAGTCAGCAGTCAGGATGTCGGCAACGAACAAGATATATTGAGAATTGAGGTATCGTAAGCCCTTCCGAACAGACGGCGGACGCATTCCCCCAAGCGTGCGCACGTGAATGTCACTGCGGAGCGGTTTATGACCGCTCCGCAGTGAAAGAAAAGCACGTACGTTACGGCTTCGGGACACGCAACCATGGAGAAAACCGATGAACAACATAGAAAATATAAGACCCAAGCGCGTTTTGCTTACCTCCGACGTGCATTACGGCTATACCAAAACGTGGTACGGAGCTTCAAGTGACGGACGCGCACAGCATTGGGTTGACTGTATCAGGGAGGAGCACGAAAGAAATCCTATCGATCTTATAATATTTGCAGGCGACGCCTCGCTTGACCATTATCTCGACAAGGGCTCGTACACGGCGGACGGAATTTCCACGACGGAGCAGTTTATACAAAAATATGTATCGCAGCTTCCGAAGAAAATTGAAATATTTATGTGTCCCGGCAACCACGAGCTGTATAACGAGGAACAGTGGGAGAGCTACACGGGCAACAAAAGATACGGCGCGGTAACGCTCGGCGACGACCTCTTTGTTATGACGGATTCATTCGCCGAACAGCTGGAGCCGAATTTTGACCGCAGGCTTGCAAGGTATACTCCCGCCGACGTGAAATATATAAGAGAGCAGATGGAAAAGTATCCCGACAAGCGCGTTTGGCTCGTATCGCATTGGTTTGAGAAAAACGCCGAGAGCGGGGAATTTAAAAAGCTTCTTTGCGAAAGCGAAAGAATCAAGGGGCTTTTTGCCGGGCACGTGCACAGGAGCGACTCGGTCTGTCTGGGCAGGGAATACGGCGATAAGGTGCTTGCCTATACGGGAGAATTTTCGTACAGCTACTTTACCGCGTACCCCTCGGGCGACGTAAACGACCTTTACGATTCTTTCTGGGGCTTCCGCGAGCTGCTGATATACCCCGATATGGCTCAAAGCAATTACATACGGGTAAAGACCGAGCTTCCCGAATACAGGGGAATCAAGTTTGACCTCGAACGCAAAAGCGTTTTCGAGATAGAGTACCTCTATTGAAAATCATCAGATGATTTTTATAAAAACAAAAAAGGAGATTTGTTATGAAAAAGACTATTGCATTTTTACTGACGCTTGTAATGCTTCTTTCGATGGCTGTTGCGGTTATACCCGCCTCTGCGGAGGAAGTCACCGCCAACGAGGATTGGGGCGAGAGCACCGACGGCATTTACAGAATAAGCACTGCCGCCGACCTTTTGGCATTCTCGTCGTTTGCAAGCCTTGAGGGCTTTTATGCCGACAAAACCGTCGTTCTCACGAACGACATCGATATGACGGGCGTTGAGTTCTTCTACGTTGCCGAGCTTCACGGAACTCTCGACGGTCAGGGTCACGCGATAAAGAATCTGGAGCTGAAGAACTGCGGATTTATCAGAAAGCTGATGAACGGAGCCTGCGTAAAGAATATTCGCTTCATCAACGTAAGTCAGACGCCGTCCGCGGATATGGCGGGCATCGTCGGACTTTCCGTTACGGGTAACGTAACGTTTGAAAACGTATACGTTCAGGGTACGGTTTCCGCAAAAAATCTTAAAATGATAGGCGGTTTTGTAGGATTTACCAATTTGGGTACGGCTTCGGCGATGAATACGGTTTCCTTTACAAACTGCGTAAGCGACGTCGTATTTACCGAGACGGGTACACAGTTCGGAGGCTTCCTCGGACGTACCTCCGCCTTCAGTAAGGCGACGTTCACGGACTGCGCATTCCTCGGAGACCTTTCAAAGGCGGGAGCAAACTCCTCAAACTTTGCGGGTATGACCATCGGAAGCGTTGAAATGACGCGCTGTGTATCTCTCGGACGCTCCTCCTCGAATTATCAGTCGGGAGTATTCGTATTCCTGCACCACAACAGAAACGGATATGACGCGTCGGTTACTTTGAACGACTGCTATGCGGCAATCAGCGGTTCTACCTATTCGAGCGGTACGGGTGACAATAAGACGGAATGGACGCAGCACGCTGTCGGTGCACACAATGCGCATTCGTGGCACGAAACGCTTACCGTTAATTACGGCGGAAGACAGGCGCTTCAGCTTGAGACGGCGGAAGACAATACCGTATACAAAAATATGGAGCTTGTCGAAGGCGTTATGCAGTATTTTGCCAAGGGCGATACGGTAAATCTTACCAAAGATAATTTTAAGGCGAATTATACGGCTCTTTCGGCTGACGACAAATGGGTCGTTATGGGCGACGAGACGGTTACTTATGCAACCGACAAGACCGTTGCAAAGATTATGCCTGCGGCGGTAAAGGCTCTTATCGACACAGCGGACGCTCCTGCCGATAATACGGGAAACAATAATAACGGCAACGACGGCGGAAATGCAGGCGGAGACAACACCGACAATAACGGCGGAAATGCAAATCTTCACGCAGACACAACCTCCGATACGGCGGCAGATACGGCTGCGGATACAAACAAGACCGACGATACTTCTGCCGAGACAGAGGCGGAAAAGAGCGGCTGCGGAAGCGTTATAGGCGGTTCTGCAATAGCTCTCGCGGCGGTAATCGGCGGTGCGTTTGCACTTGCCGGCAAGAAAAAAGAAGACTGATTGAACACAAACGGGGCTGTCGCTTTCGCGGCAGCCCCTCGAAAGGTAAATGATATGAAACTTAAAAACAGACTTTTATGCCTGTTGCTGGTATTTGCCATGGCGGCAGTTTCGCTGGTAGGCTGTAACGGCACCGAGGATACGGATATCTCCGACACAGTCGGAGAGGGAACGTCGGATACCGCCGCCGACACCGCAGGCGGTACGCTCGGCACGGAGATAAAGGAGGACGGCGGGCTTCACGTTTTGATTACCTCCGACGTTCATTTGAGTACAAAGGGGTGGTACGGAGTTGCCGACGGCACTCGTATGCAGCTGTGGGTCGATTCCATAAAGGCGGAGCATGAAAAAAATCCCTACGACCTGATAATAATTGCGGGAGATACCTCGCTTGATTATTACGGAACGGAGGGTACGTATACAAAAAATAACCTCAGTATGACGAAACGTTTTATGAGCAAATATGTTTCACAGCTTCCCGCCGACGTTCCCGTTTTCGTAATGCCCGGCAATCACGAGGCGTATACGAATGAGAAATGGAAAGAAATTACGGGTCAGGACAGACAGCAGTCGTATGCCGTAAAGGGCAACCTGTTTATTATGCTCGATACCTTCGGCTCGGAGGTCGGAGACAAATATGACGGAGACGCGGCGTGTACGCCCGTCGACGTGAATTACATAAAGGAGCAGATGGCGGCAAATCCCGACTGTTCCAAGGTATGGCTTATCGCTCACTATTTCGATACGAAAAACGAGAGCGAGGAATTCAAGGCGCTGTTGAAAACCGAGAAGAGAATAAAGGGACTTTTCGCGGGACATACGCATAAAAATGGGGTTATAGAGCTTGGCGAGGAGTTCGGAGGTCACAGAATAGCACAGTGCGGAAACTTCTCGTACAGCTGTGCGACGGCGTATCCCACGGGCAACGCCGCAAAGGATCTCGAAAACCTCAAAAACAGCATGTGGGGTTTCCGCGAGCTGAATATCACCGCCGACGGTGCGGTGAGCAGCTATATAATTGTAAAGTCGAATATCGCAACATATAACGGTCAGCTTCTGAATCTTGAGCGCAGGAGCGTCGACAGTGTAAGATTTTATTGAGGGACCTTATGACAGAAAATGCAAAATGGATTACGTCTCCGCGTGACGCGGGAACGGCGGTATTTACCTACCGCAAAAGCTTTGACGTTAAAAAAGGACTTTTACGGGCTACGCTGTACGCCTCGGCAATGGGAATTTACGTGCCGTATCTCAACGGCGTGCGCGTCGGAAAAGGCGTGCTTGCCCCCGGCTGGACGAGCTATAAAAACAGGGTTCAGTATCAGACCTACGATATAACCGAGCTTCTGACGGAAAGCAATACCGTCGAGCTGGGTCTTGGTCAGGGCTGGGCTGTCGGATATATAGGTAATCATCATACAAATCATTTTTCGGCGGACTTTACTTCCGTTATCGCAGGCGTGGAGCTTGTATATGAGGACGGAACGTCGGAAACCGTCGCGACAGACGAGAGCTGGGAGGTTTTCACCTCGCACACGCTTTTCTCGGAGCTGTATTACGGAGAGACGGTCGATATGACCGCTCCCGTCGTGCCTGTCGGAAATGCGGTGCTCTCCGATGTTAAAACAAAGCTTATTCCACAGGTCGGAGAGCTTATAACGGAGCAGGAAAGGCTTGCACCTGCAGAAATGTTCGTGACCCCGAAGGGAGAGCGCGTCATCGACTTCGGGCAGAATATGACGGGCTACGTCGAGGTGCGCGTCAAGGCTCCGCGCGGCAGCCGAATAGTAATACATCACGCCGAGGTGCTTGATAAGGACGGCAATTTTTACAACGAAAATTTCCGTCTTGCAACGAATGAAATTACTTACGTATGCAGCGGCGGAGAGGACGTTTTCAAGCCGTGCTATTCCTTCCAGGGCTTCCGCTATATAAGGCTTAACGAGTGTCCCGATGAGGCACTGAATGCCGACTGCTTCCGTGCCGTCGTCGTGCACTCCGATATGAAGAGAACGGGGCGTTTCGTTTGCGGCAGCGAAAAGATAAATCAGCTTTATCACAATATTCTCTGGGGGCAGAAGAGCAATTATCTCGACGTTCCGACGGATTGTCCGCAGAGAGACGAGCGCCTCGGCTGGACGGGCGACGCACAGGTGTTCTTCCGTGCAGGCGCGATAAATTACGACGTCGAGCGGTTCTTCAAAAAGTGGCTCGGCGACGTTGCCGCCGAGCAGGAGGAGGACGGCTGTATAAGAAGCTACGTTCCCGCGGCGGTAAAAAATCATACCACGCTCGTTTCGGCGGCTTGGGGCGACGCTGCCTGCATAATTCCTTGGGGCTTGTACGTTAACTACGGCGATAAAGAGCTTTTGAGAGAGCATTTTCCGATGATGAAAAAATGGGTCGACTATATGCACGGAGCGGGAAGTGAGGAATTTTTGTGGCTGGAGGGCACGCATTACGGCGATTGGCTGGCTCTTGACGCAGGCGAGGACTACTTCGTCGGAGCGACCGCCGCCGACCTTATAGCGACTGCGTTCTTTGCGTATTCTACAAACTTGCTTGTAAAGGCGGGCGAGGTGCTCGGCGAGGATATGAGCGGGTACAGAGAGCTTTACGGCAACGTGCGCCGTGCTTTCCGAGAGTATTTTATGGAGGACGGTATGCCGAAGGCGGATATACCGTTTACGGCAAGGCTTCACCGAAGTCACAAGCCCAAGGATCCCATGGGGCACGGCATAACGCAGACGGCGATAACACTTATTCTTTATTTCGGACTGTGCGAGGAGAGCGAAAGACCCGCTCTCGAGAATAAGCTTGTAGAGCTGATAGAAGAGTTCGGAATGAAGATGAGTACGGGCTTTGTCGGTACTCCGTATCTGCTTCACGTGCTGACGGCAATGGGCAGAAACGATATTGCGTATCACCTTTTGTTTAACGAGGAGAGCCCATCGTGGCTGTATTCCGTCTGTCACGGAGCGACGACCATGTGGGAGCACTGGGACAGCATAAAGGAGGACGGCTCGTTTTGGAGTACGGAGATGAATTCCTTTAACCATTATGCCTACGGTGCGGTACTCGATTGGATATTCGGCGTTGCCTGCGGTATAAGTCCCGACGAGACCTGTCCCGCATATCGGCATATTTTGATACAGCCGTGCCCCGACAGACGTCTCGGCTTTATCGACGCCTCGCTTGAAACGCGCAGCGGAAACGTCCGCGTGCATTGGTATTACAAGGGCGATACCGTTTACTATGAAATAAGCGTTCCCGAGGGCTCTCGCGCAACGCTTGTACTGCCGTCGGGCCGCACCGAGAAGCTGGACGGCGGAATATATCATTTCGCGGAATAAATTTTAAGGAGAAAAACAATGAAAATCTTTTTTACGGCGGAATATGACCCCAAGGAGCTGACTCCTCTTTACGATTTTGCCGACGTGACTATCGACGGCTGGGCGAAGGGACTTCCAACGATGAGCGAGGAGGAGCTTATAGCAAAAACGGGAGACGCCGACGTTATCGTAACGACCTTTGATGACATAACGCGCGCCGTTATCGAAAATGCGAAAAATCTCAAGCTTATTGCCTGCACGAGAGCAACTCCCGTAAACATAGACGTTACGGCGGCAAAGGAGAGGGGAATTCCCGTACTGTTTACCCCAGGCAGAAACTCCGACGCCACGGCGGAGCTTACGATAGGTCTTATGATTTCTATTGCAAGAAAAATTCCGATGGCTCATACCGCGCTTAAAAACGGACTGTATACCGCACCTCCCGAAAACGAGAGAGTTACGAAGGACGGTCTCCGCCCTGACGTATTCTGGGGCGTCGGAGAGAATGCGCCGTATACCGTATTCAAGGGAACACAGCTTCACGGCAAGACCTTGGGTATCGTCGGCTACGGAAGCATAGGCAGACGCGTCGGACGTATAGCACGCGCAATGGGTATGGAGCTTTTGCTTTTTGATCCTTATGTAGGTGAAATTGATGTCGAGGAATTCGGAGTACGCAAGGCTCTGACGCTTGAACAGCTGATGAGAGAATCCGATTTTGTAAGCTGCCACCTCAAGGTAACTCCCGAGACCGAGGGCTGTATCAGCAGAGAGATGCTTGCTTGTATGAAGCCTACCGCGTACTTTATAAATGCTTCGAGAAGCGCGGTTGTCGACGAAAAGGCGCTTATCGACGTGCTCCGCGAGCACCGCATTGCGGGCGCGGCGGTCGACGTATACGAAAAAGAGCCGATACCGAGTGATCACCCGTTTATTACCGAGCTTGACAATATAGTTATCACGCCTCATATAGCCGGTGCGGCAAACGAGGTCCTCACAAACCACACCAAGATGATTGTCGGAGAAATCAGACGCTTTGCAAGAGGCGAAAAATTACTTTACAGATACGTATAATTTTAATTAATATAAAAGGAGATATTTGAAATGGATATGGAAAAGGCAAATCTCGTGCAGAAGGAAGTGTGCGAGACGGCAAAGGCAATGGTTGCGGCGGGACTTACCGCAGGCACGTGGGGTAATATTTCGGGACGTATTGACGACGAATATATGGTAATCACCCCCTCGGGTATGGACTATTCAAAGCTTGTTCCCGAACAAATGGTTATAGTCAATATGAAAACGGGAAAGCACGAGGGAGACCTCAAGCCTTCAATCGAGGTTCCGCTTCATTCAAGACTTCTTCTGACTCGTCCAGAGGTAAACGGAATAGTTCACACGCATTCCTCAAAGGCACTGGCTGTTGCGGTTACGCGCAAGGGAATACCTCCCATATGCGACGACCAGGTACAGATACTCGGAGGCGATGTCCGCTGTGCGGATTATACGTTCCCGGGAGGTTCAGAGATGGCCGACGCCGTCGAAGTTGCAATAAAGGGAAGAATGGGCGCGCTTATAGCAAACCACGGTTCGATTGCAATGGGAAGAACGCTTCGCGAGGCTCTCATTGCGGCTACCGTGCTTGAAAAAACGGCACAGATATGGATCGACGTCCAGGCTCTCGGTGAGCCCGTAATGATTTCCGACGAGGACTGCGCAAAGTTCTACGACTTCTTTATGAATAAGTACGGACAGGGAAAAAAGTAATCCGATAAACTAAATACCGCCCCGAAGCGAATTCGCTTCGGGGCGGCAGTTTGCTTTCTGACTGTTATTTTTTATTATTGAATTTAACCTGCTGCATATTAACGGGAAAAATGACGAAAAATCAAAAAATCGAAACAAATTTTGAAAAATCCCTTTACTTATTTGCTTTTTTGTGTTATTATATTAAGTGGAATAAAATTTTTAAAAAACCGGAGGAATATATTCATGGCTATCCAAAGAAAAAAACTGTCCATGGACGGTAATACAGCCGCGGCTCACGTGTCTTACGCGTTCACCGAGGTTGCCGCTATTTACCCGATTACACCTTCATCGGTAATGGCAGAGCTCACAGACGCTTGGTCCGCAACCGGACTCAAGAACATTATGGGCGAGAATGTCAAGGTTATGGAGATGCAGTCGGAGGCAGGTGCGGCAGGTACCGTTCACGGTTCGCTTGCAGCAGGCGCGCTCACCACAACGTATACGGCTTCTCAGGGACTTCTCCTGATGATTCCGAATATGTACAAGATTGCGGGCGAGCTTCTCCCCTGCGTCATTCACGTTTCCGCACGCTGTGTAGCTTCGCACGCGCTTAACATTTTCGGAGATCACTCCGACGTTTACGCCTGCCGTCAGACAGGTTTTGCAATGCTCGCCGAGTCCAACCCCCAGGAGGTTATGGACCTCGGAGCGGTAGCTCACCTTTCCACGATTAAGGGAAGAGTTCCGTTCATTAACTTCTTCGACGGCTTCCGCACGTCTCACGAAATTCAGAAAATCGAGACATGGGATTACGAGGATCTGAAGGAAATGGTAGATATGGACGCCGTTGCGGCATTCCGCGCGCGTGCAATCAACCCCGAGCATCCCGTTCTCCGCGGCTCTGCCGAAAACGGAGATATCTTCTTCCAGCACAGAGAGGCATGCAACGCATACTACAATGCGCTTCCCGCAATAGTAGAGGATTATATGAACAAGGTAAACGAGAAGATCGGT
>CAYVLG010000012.1:0-14911 GCA_964452345.1 uncultured Lachnospiraceae bacterium | reverse complement strand
TGATCGGCTATTGCTCTCGTTATCGCCTGACCAATCCACCACGTGGCATACGTCGAAAATTTATATCCGCGGCTGTAATCGAATTTATCGACGGCCTTCATCAGTCCGAGATTTCCTTCCTGAATAAGGTCAAGGAAGAACATACCCTTACCGACGTATCTTTTCGCAATGCTTACGACAAGGCGCAGATTCGCTTCCACAAGTTCTCTCTTCGCGGCATTTTTCTGCTCCTCGGTGGAATCTCCGCACAGTATTTCCGCCAGCTCCCTTTCTCTGTCGGAGGTAAGCAGCGGTACGCGTCCTATTTCCTTAAGATACATACGAACGGGGTCATCGATGGCAAGTCCCTCCTGCTCGAGTATCTTCTCCATATTTTCGCTTGTTCCGAACGCCTCGACCTCCGACTCTATTTCACTCATTTCGGAGCTTGAAATTCCGTCAAGAGCTATTCCGCTGTCCTCAAGCGCGTCGTAAAATTTATCGAGCCTGTCGTTGTCGAAATCCAGCTCTTCGACCGCCTCGTTGATTTCTCCCTGCGAGAGCTTTCCCTGTCTTCCCTTGGCTATAAGCTCGTCTATATCAACCGTTTTTTCGTTTTTAATTTCGTTTTCCGCCATTTTTAAATTCCTTCCTTATTGTCCGAACGGACTCTTTTTTGCCTGATAAGCTCCAGCAGATCCTGACCCGTAACGCCGTCGTTATCCGCCTTCTGTTCCCTGAGCGATTTTATGCAGGCGTCAAAAACCGCACGGTCGTTGCGCGACAGCTGTCGGCGCTCAACCTCTATTTTTTCAAGCCGGGCTATCTCGTCGAGGCTGAAATACTGTCCCAGCACGGCTCTCGAATATCCCTCCGCCGAGCCTTCCAGCATACACAGAGTATCAAAAACCTTTTTGCCGAAAGAGGTGACAAAATCCTCGGATTTCAGGTCAATCGAGCCGTTTGCGACTCCGTGCCTGTATTCGTCGAAAATCATCATCATCGCAAGAATATTTTCCTCGGACGCGTTCGCCGCGACGTATTTTGCCGCGTCGGCATTGACCCTGTCGCCGATATTTTTTATTGACAAGAGCGCGTCCTTGCTCTGTTTTTGCTTATATTCCTTAAGGCGTTTTGCGCGTATCCGCCCGACGTCCGCTCTCATCGATTCCACGGAAACAGAGAGCACCGCCGCCGCGCGCTGTATGTAAATATCTCTCTCGACGTTATTTGCGGTTTCGGCTATAACCGCGCATATTTCATAGGACGCCTTGACCTTTTCCTCCGCCAATTCGATATTGTACCCGCCGATTATTTTTTCCATTTTAAATTCAAAGCCTGTCTTGCTCTCGTCAAGACAGCGTTTGAAGCTGTCCGCACCGAATGTTTTTATATATTCGTCAGGGTCTTTCGCACCCTCAAGCTTAAGCACACGCACGTCAATGCCTACCTCGCCGAGCAGGCGCATTGCTTTATCGGCGGCAGTCTGTCCCGCCTTATCCGAATCGTAGCAAATAATTACCTTCTTCGTATATTTTGCAAATACGCGCGCCTGTTCCGACGTAATTGCCGTTCCGAGCGTCGCAACCGCATTTTCAAAGCCTGCGGCGTGCAGCGCTATGACGTCCATATACCCCTCGCAGAGGATAAGACGTTCGGAACAATGCTTGCGTGCGTAATTAAGTGCAAACAGGTGACGGCTCTTCTTAAATGCAGGCGTATCGGAAGAGTTAAGATATTTCGGCTCCGAACCGTCCATAACGCGTCCTCCGAACGCAACGATATTTCCTGCCGTATCTATTATCGGGAATATTACCCGATTTCTGTAAAGGTCAAACAGCTTGCCGCTTTTCGAGCCTCTTTTGCACAAAAAGCCCGCTATAAGCTCCTCGTCGGTAAAGCCCAGCGAGCGCATTTTCCTATATAACGCAGAATAGTCGTTCGGCGAATATCCGAGACCGAAGTGCTTTACCGTGGCAGCGTCAAGCCGACGCTTATCACGGAGATACGCCATTGCTTCCGCGCCGATTCTCGGATCGAAAAGACTTTCTCTGAAGAATTTTGCCGCCGCCAGATTCAATTCATACAGCCGCTTGCGTGAAACTCCGTTTTCTTTTTTCGAGGCAGAATCGTCGGGAATGGTTATGCCGGCTCTGTCCGCAAGAATTTTCAGGGCGTCCACGTATTCCACGTTTTCGGCACGCATAACGAACGTAATTACATCACCTCCCGCACCGCAGCCGAAGCAATAAAAGCTTCTCGTGGCGGGGAAAACGGTGAATGACGGAGTTCGCTCGCTGTGAAACGGACACGGTGCCTGATAATTGGAGCCTGCCCGCTTGAGAGTTACATATGAGCCTATAACCGTCTCTATATCGCTGCGGAATACTATTTCATCTATAATCTCTCTCGGAATCATTCCTTGGGACCTCGCCAAACCTTCGGAATGTACAGCTCGGAATACGCCTCGATCGCGTATCTGTCCGTCATTCCCGAGATAAAGTCGCACGCACAGCGTTCCACTCCGTCAACGTCGCAATTCTCTCTGTAAAGCCTCGGCATTTTATCGGGATTTTTAACGTAATGCTCGAACAGGCGCATAAGAAGCTCCTGTGCCTTTGCTTCCTCGGATTTTGCTATCGGATTTCTGTATACCCGTTCAAACAGAAATTCGCGAAGCTCGTCCGTTGCCTTTTGTATATGCTCCTCCATAGCGATTTGCGGTTTGTCGGAGCTCGCCCTTATTATAGATGAAACCATCGTATTTATACGCGCCGAATGAGTTTCTCCGAGCACCGCGCGCAGCTCCTGCGGAATATCTTCACGCGAAAGTATTTCGGCACGGCACGCGTCGTCTATATCGTGATTTATGTACGCTATTCTGTCGGCAAATTTTACGATTACGCCTTCAAGCGTCGCCGCCATATGCTTCCCCGTATGATTTACTATGCCGTCGCGCACCTCCCACGTAAGGTTAAGTCCCTCTCCGCCGTTCTCGAGTTTTTCTACAACTCTCAGGCTCTGGCGGTAATGCGTAAACTCGGGGTCAAAGCACTTTTGCATTGCATACTCGCCCGCATGACCGAACGGAGTATGCCCTATATCGTGCCCGAGAGCCGCCGCCTCCGTCAAATCCTCGTTCAGGCGCAATGCACGCGCTATTATGCGCGCTATTTGAGTTACCTCAAGCGTATGCGTCATTCTCGTTCGGTAATGATCCCCTGCCGGAGCCAAAAAGACCTGCGTTTTGTTCATAAGCCTGCGAAATGACTGACAGTGCAGTATTCTGTCTCTGTCGCGCTGAAATTCCGTTCGTATGTCGCACGGAGTATACGCCTTTTCACGTCCTCTGCTCTGTGACGTAAGGCAAGCGTATTCCGACAGCGTTTGCTTTTCACGCTCAAGAAAAACGTCTCTGACCTTTACTTCGCTCATTTTTTCTCCTTTCAAAAAACCAATACATAATTAATATACGCAAAAAAAATCGAATATCCTTTTTTTTGGTAAAAAATTTTGATAATTTTTTTTAAACCGTTGACTTTTTTCGCTGCGCCGTATATAATTTAAGTATATATGGGAAAAATCAAATAAAACGCACGCGGAGGAATTATATGATTGACAATAACGCACTTTTTAAGCTGTCATACGGGCTGTACGTATTAAGCGCCCGCTGTGACGGTACGGACAACGCCTGCATTGCAAATACGGTATTCCAGATAACGGACTCTCCCAAAACCGTCGCCGTTGCCGTAAACAAAAAGAATTATACGCACGACCTCATACTGCTGTCGGAGCGTTTTAACGTTTCTGCGATATCCGTATCCGCCGATTTCGCGCTTTTTAAGCGTTTCGGCTTTTCAAGCGGAAGAGACGCCGACAAATTTGCGGACTTCGACGGTGCGGAAAGAGCCGAAAACGGAATTATGCGTCTCTCCGAAGCTTCAAACTCATATATCGGCGTTAAAGTAAACAAATGCGTCGACTGCGGTACGCATACGCTGTTCATAGGCGAGGTAACCGACGCGGAAGTGCTGTCCGACGAAAAGAGCGTTACCTATGATTATTATTTTGAGCATATCAAGCCGAAGCCCGAGGAAAAGCGGGAGAAAACAAAGGGATTTATATGCAAAATATGCGGTTACGTATATGAGGGCGAGGAGCTCCCCGAGGATTTTGTCTGCCCGATATGCAAGCATGGAGCCTCCGACTTTGAAAAGCTTTAAAAGCAAATTACCGACAAAAACTGCTTTTGCCGCCGCGGCGGCAAAAGCAGTAATCTGCATTCTGCGTTTTAAGCGCAGATTTTTTATTTTCATAATACTCCGACTAACGGTTATTTTACAAACTCGCCGTAAATCGCCTGCAGTGCCTTATCGAAATCGTGCTCCTCGATACCGACTATAATGGATATCTCGCTTGAGCCTTGGTCTATCATTCGGATATTTACACCGGCGTTCGATATTGCATCAAAAACTCTCGCGGCAGTTCCTCTTGCCTTGACCATTCCGCGGCCGACTATGGCTATAAGTGCCAAACCGTCCTCTATGGATATGCTGTCGGGTCTTACCATTCTGTTTATTGCGGAGAGTATTTTATCTCTTCTGCCGTCAAGACAGGAGCTTGAAACGACTATACTCATATTGTCGACTCCCGATGGCATATGCTCGAAGGATATCTCGTGTTCCTCAAGTACCTCAAGCACCTTGCGTCCGAAGCCTATTTCGGAATTCATCATATCCTTTTCTATGGTTATAACGGAGAAGCCCTTTTTGCCCGCAACTCCCGTAATAACCTTTTCGGCGTCGTAATCCGAGGTTTCGGCAACTATCATAGTTCCGACGTCCTCGGGACGGTTGGTATTCTTTATATTTATCGGAATACCCGCGTATCTTACGGGGAAAATTGCGTCCTCGTGAAGCACCGTAGCTCCCATATAAGACAGCTCGCGAAGCTCGCGGTAGGTTATCGTCGCAATCGCTGAGGGATTGTCTATAACTCTCGGGTCCGCCATCATAAAGCCGGAAACGTCCGTCCAATTTTCGTAAAGATCGGCTTCCGCGGCTCTTGCAACAATGGAGCCTGTAATATCGGAACCGCCTCTAGAAAAGGTCTTTATCGTTCCGTTGGGCATTACACCGTAAAATCCGGGAATAACCGCCTGCTTGTGCTGAAGCAGTTCTCTGCTCATAACCTCGTTGGTTTTGTCCTCGTCAAAGGTACCGTTATCCTTAAAGAAAATAACGTTTTCCGCATCTATGAAATCATATTTCAGATATTTTGCGAGAATAAGTCCGTTCAGATATTCTCCGCGGCTCGCCGCATAATCACGACCCGAATTGTGCTGCATAGAGCTTTTTACGTATTCAAGCTCTCCGCTTATATCAAACTCAAGTCCAAGCTCCGCTATTATGCCGTTATATCTTTCGCAGATAAGCTTAAAATATTCGTCGATATCCTCGTGATTTCTTATCATTTCATAGCAGCGGTACAGCATATCCGTAACCTTGGTATCGTCCTTGAAGCGTTTTCCCGGAGCGGACGGAACGACATATCTTCTCGCCGTATCTGCCTTAACTATGCTTGCAACCTGCTTAAAATGCTCGGCATCTGCCAAAGAGCTGCCGCCGAATTTTACTACCTTAACCATTTAAATCACCTTTCTCCTCCGCACGGAGGCAAAAAAACTTTTTTATTTTTATATTATATAAAATTTATTTGAAATTGTCAACATATTTTTCGAAACCGAAAACGTTTTTTCGTTTTTTATTTCTTAACGTCAAAATTTTCTTCGGTCTCGACGTATCTCCTCGCCTGCGTGGAAAACAGCTCGTAATATTTTCCGCGCTTTTCCATAAGCTCTCTGTGCGTTCCCTCTTCTATCAGCTCTCCGTATTCAAGCACAATAATTTTCGTTGCGGTAACCGCGCTTGAAAGTCTGTGAGAAACGAATATCGTTGTTTTATCCTTTCTCAATTCGTCAAACTGATTGAATATTTCCTGCTCCGCCATAGGGTCGAGAGAAGCGGTCGGCTCATCGAGTATAAGCACATCGGAGGTACTGTAAAATGCACGCGCTATCGCAAGCTTTTGCCACTGACCTATCGAAAGCTCTATGCCGTCCTGCTCAAAATATCTCATAAGAGGCGTATCGTAGCCTTTTGGAAGGCGGGTTATGAAATCGTCGGCATTGGCGCTTACCGCCGCCGCTCTTATGTCCTCGTCACCGTGGTTTCCGCGGATATCGCCGAAACGTATATTTTCCGAAACGTCTACCGCATATTTCCCGAAATCCTGGAAAATGATACCGAACATAGAATACAAATCCTTAACGTCGTACTCCTTAAGATTTTTTCCGTCAAGGAATATTTCTCCTTCGGTCGGGTCATAAAGGCGTGTCAAAAGCTTTATAAACGTGGTTTTGCCTGCTCCGTTCAAGCCGACGAGAACCGCCGTTTCGCCCGGACGCAAGGTCAGATTGATATTTTTAAGAACAAGCTTTTCCGTTCCCGGATATTTAAAGCTTACATTTTTAAACTCTATCGTATGAGGTTCTCCGTGCTTTACGGCTATCGGAGTATCCGCCGCGGGTACGACCGTCGGCTTCTCATTCATAAACGAAATCAAATTGTCGATAAACAGCGTACCCTCGTATACGCTTGCGGACACGGATATAAGTGCGGCAACGTTTGTTCCTATCGAGGACAGCGCGCCCGTATACAGCGAATAATCGCCTATTTGTATATTTCCCGCAAAAACGTTGTACGCAATCATAGCAAAGAAAATACAGTTCGCCGCCGATGCAAGCACGGTTGTAATTATAAGCCATATATTTTCACGGACAATCAGTCTGCGTATGCCAGAGTAGTAGCCGTTAAATACGCTGTCAAAGCGATCGGTGAAGCTGTCTCCGAGGTCAAACATTCTGATTTCCTTGACCATATCCTTATTAACCATAATATCGGAGTAATAGTTCATCTGCCTGCGGTCCTTCGAGCGTCGGCGCATATAGCTGAAATTCTTTTTTCGGTAGCTGAAGCTTATCAAAGCCGTAGGTACTGAAACGATTATCATTACTATTGCTATCCACCACATATCGGGTGCCGCGACAAGCACGATAATATAAGATACGAGGCTTATCAGCTTGCTTATGGCGTCAAAGGTAGAGGACAGCACGCTTATCGGGCGTATGCCGGCCTCACGGTTGGCGTTTTCCAGCTTTTCGTAAAATTCGGGACGGTCGAAAGCCGCCAAATCGACTTCCTTCGCCTTGTTCATTATCTGAAGCTTGACGTATCTTACAACCTTCTCTCCCGCAATTCTCGTAACGGCGGAATTCAGTCGGCTTACAAGCTGATTGAGAATTTTATATACGAAGTAAAAAACAAGCAGGAACATTACCATGGAGCCCCAGAACACGGCGGTATACGACGTTCCCGTTGCTTCCGCCACAAGCCTCTCGGAAATTATATTTTGAAGCTCGTTTAAAATTTCCTTTGAAATAAGAGAACCGATTATCGGCATAACTCCCGTTATTACGGTTATTATCACCATTGCAAAAAGTATCCAGTGTCCCGTATTCCAAACCATTTTAAAGGTATATAAAAGTCTTGACAGGAAACCGCCTACAAGCTCGCGCAAAAACCTCGGAACATCACTTATTCCTTTGGGCGGGCGTACTCTGTTATACGGCTCCTTCATTCCCCTGCCTCCCATGGGAGGAGGCATTCCTCCGCCTCCCACGGCTTACGCCATGCTCTCGGAAAGTTTTTTACCGCCGAGAATATGAAAATGAAGGTGCTTTACGCTTTGACAGCCGTTTTCGCCGCAGTTTGTAATAACGCGGTAGCCGTCGGACAAATCGGCTTTTGCGGCAATGGACGGAATTGTCTCGAATATATGCGAAACGTAACCGCTGTTTTCGCGTGTTACATCATCGGCGGACGCAATATGTATTTTGGGTATAACGAGGATATGCACGGGTGCCTGCGGATTTATATCATAAAAAGCAAGACATTTATCATCCTCATAAATTTTTTTCGACGGTATTTCTCCGCTTGAAATTTTACAGAATAAGCAATCCATATTGATTTTTCCTCCAAAATATGATAAAATATTCATACGGAGTTATTATATCACATTTTATGCAAAAAGTCAAGGAGACGCAATGAATTTGACAGAGTTTAAGCCTGAAAAGGACATATGGGAAACGATAAGCTCGGGAAACCGAATAAATGTTATGTACGGTATGGGCAACGGCGCGGACAAAATACTTGCGGTTTGCGCGGAATACGGAATAGAAATACACGATTTTTTTGCCAGCGACGGCTTCGTGCGCGGGCACAGCTTTCACGGCAAGCGCGTGCTTTCCTACTCCGAGATAAAAGAAAAATACAAAAACGGCGATATAAACGTTTTGCTGTCCTTTGCATCAAGCCTTCCCGACGTCATTAACAATTTCAGGCGAATATCCGAGGAATTCGACTTTTATGCGCCCGATGTTCCCGTGTGCGGAGGCACGCTTTTTACGCTTGCCTTTGCACGCGCGCACGAAGCCGAGCTGAACGAGGTATACGGGATGCTTGCGGACGGTGAATCCCGCCGAATATTCGAAAACGTAATCTATTACAAGCTGACGGGAAAAATCGAATATCTGTTTAATGCCGAGTCGGACAAGGACAAAACGTTTTCGGAGCTGCTCGGCGCAAAAAGCATAACAAGCTATGCGGATCTCGGCGCATATAACGGCGACACGGTACGGGAGCTTATCCGATATGCTCCGAATTTATCTTACGTTACGGCATTGGAGCCCGACAGACGAAGCTACCGAAAACTCTCCGAGTACTGCGATACCGTCGAATATCCGAAAATCGAAAAAATAAACGCCGCCGCCTGGAGCGGCGACGCCGTACTCACTTTCGGCGACGAAGGAAACAGAAATTCCGGCATCTTTGCAAAAGGCAAGTCGGTCGACGTTGCGGCAACGTCGGTTGACAACGTGCTTTGCGGCAGGAAAACCGACTATATCAAATACGACGTGGAGGGCTGTGAGCGAGAAGCGCTTGAAGGAAGCCGAAGGACGATAATTTCTCACAAGCCGAAGCTTTTGGTTTCCGTATATCACAGAAGCGAGGATATTTTTGCAATTCCCCTTCAAATCAAAGAAATAAATCCCGACTATAAATTTTATATGCGGCGTTTCCCCTACGTTCCCGCATGGGATTTGAATCTTATATGTATATAAGCCTAAAAACAATGATTTTTTTCGGAGACGGGCAGTAATTTCGAAAAAACTATTGACAAATCCGATATAATAGTGTATAATATTATAAGTTTAGTTGCCTAAACAGTCCGTGGCATTATGCGGAGGGAGGGAAACAGAAAAATGGCAGAAATTAAAGTAAAAGAGGGCGAGTCTCTTGACAGCGCACTCCGTCGCTTTAAGCGTGCAATGGCTCGTTCCGGTGTCCTTACCGAGCTTCGCAAGAGAGAACACTATGAGAAGCCCAGCGTAAAGCGCAAGAAGAAGTCCGAAGCCGCACGCAAGAGAAAGTACAAATAATTTAGATTATTCGTAAACGCAAAAGGGATTGTCGATTGACAATCCCTTTTTGTATCTATCCTATACTTATGTTACCTGCCTTTTTCGATATGTTCGATAAGGTCGGCTATAAGTCCTTCATTGTTGGAGCAAAGACACAGGCCGCTTATTTTTTTAACGTCGGGGTGCGCATTTGACGGGCATACGGCAACGTCCGCCGCTTTGAGCATTTCGATGTCGTTTACGTAATCTCCGCAGGCATAAACCTTGACGTGACTGCCAAACCTTTCGCGGACATAGCGGTCAAGCGTGACGCCCTTATTGATACCGCGAGGCTGTATATCCATTATGGTAGACCACGATTGAGTATATGAAAACCTGTCGCCGAAAAATTCCCCGAAAGCCTTCATAACCGTTGAAAGAATATTCTCGTCAATACGAAGCACGACCTTTAAAATCGGAATTTTGTTCCACTCGGATATCGGAGCAATAAGCATTTTCGAATTTTCGTATCTTTTCAATTCCTGAGCAACAAGCGGTTTGTTCATATCCTCGGGAGAGCAAACAAAGCAATATTCAGGCGACGACGCGCGGATTGCCACGCTCGGAAAACGTTCGTAAATAAAATTTGATATACGCACTACGTCACCGTATTCTATATACCTGACAAAAGGCATTTCACCCGTGGAAAAATCATAAAGACAAGCTCCGTTACAGGTAACGGCAGGTAAATTTATCAAGGTATCTATACACGGTACCGCTCCCCTCACGTGTTCGGCAACGCGCCCCGTGGCAACAGTAAAATATCCGCCGTTTGCCTTGAAATACTCTATTGCCCTTAAATTTCTTTGCACAAGACCTTCCCCGTCGTTTATAAAAGTTCCGTCGAGATCGGTTACTATAACGGTGTCTGCAAATTTTTTCATAGCGTTCCTTTTACCAATTCTTCTTTAAGCTTTATAAAATATTCGGGAAAATCCGCCTTAAATACCATTTTCTCGCCTGTTGACGGGTGCACAAGTCTTAATTCGGCGGCAAAAAGGCACTGTCCGTTTATGAGCTTTTTGTGTCTTGCCTCAAACTGTGTTCCGTCCCCCCCGTAGGTAACGTCTCCGAGCAGAGGATGACCTATACTCGCCATATGCACTCTTATCTGATGCGTTCTTCCCGTCTCAAGCTCACAGCGTATAAGCGTAAAGCTGCCGTACCGTTCAATCACGCTCCAATGCGTTACGGCATCGCGCCCTTTGCCTTTTTCGCGCACGACTGCCATTTTCTTTCTGTCGGCGGGATGTCTGCCGATAGGCGCGTTAACCGTTCCGCTATCTTCTTTCAGGTTGCCGAGCACTATGGCGTAATATATCCGTTCAACGCGATGAAACTTTATTTCGTCGGCAAGAAAAATATGCGCGGCGTCATTTTTGGCCACAACGAGCAGTCCTCCCGTATCCTTATCTATACGGTGAACAATCCCGGGACGCACCACGCCGCCGATCCCCGACAGACTGTCACGGCAATGATAAAGCAATGCGTTGACAAGCGTACCGTCGTAATTTCCGGGAGCAGGGTGAACAACCATTCCCTTCGGCTTGTTTACAACTATTATATCGGCATCCTCATATACGATATCGAGCGGTATATTTTCGGGCAGTGCGTCCGCGCTTTCGGGCATAGGAAGTTCTATCTCAAAAACATCTCCGCGACGAACTTTATAATTCTTTGCAACTTTTTCTCCGCCGACAAGCACGCCGCCGCTTTCCGTCAGCCTTGCCGCGGCAGAGCGCGACAGCTGCGTTTTTTCCGCTATGTACGCGTCGGCTCTTTTTCCTATATCGCAAAGCTCGGAGGCAACAATGACCGTTTCTGCCGACAAATCGGTATATTCAGACATAATCAACCTCCGAGTAATTTATTTCTTTTCATTTTCCGCGCCGTCGCCTTCCGACGTCCGCATTTTTTCTTGCTTTTCGTTTTTCGCTTCCCCGAATATCGAAACAATCAGCCAAACGGTAAGCATTGCGCCTCCGACGCATACGCACACGTCGGCAAAATTAAATACCCACGGCCATATTTCGGGAAATGCGCAAAAGTCCAAAAAATCTATAACGTAACCGAGAAATACTCTGTCTATCATATTTCCTATTCCGCCCGCCGTTATCATAGATACAGCCATACACGCGATACGGCTGTCGGGACGGAAACGCCAAAGATAGACAAACAGCGCCAATACCGCCGCCGCGGATATAATCATAAATATCCAGCGGTGCTCGGAGAGCATACCGAATGCCGCGCCCTCGTTTTCAACGTAGGTAAAACGGAATATTCCGCCGATAACGTCAACGGACCGACCGGATGTCAGCAAATGCGCCGCAATCAGTTTGGTTATCTGATCAATCACGACAAGCGCGGCTATAATTAAAGTCCAAGCTATCAAAATTTTCTCCTGTCGATACGTCCGCCGCAAGCTTACAAATATTTTCTTGCCGACAAACGGTATCTGCCTTTTTTTGTTTTGTCGTTAACCGAAATAAGCTCGTATTTTCCAAAGCCTCTTACGGTCACGGTACACGGAGCCTCGACGGTTCTGTCGGGACGCGGCTCAACCTCGTAATTTATCTCGACCAGCCCGTTCTCCACCGCCGCTCTTGCTTTTTCACGGGACAAAGAGCAAAGCGCGCCTACTATGCAGTCAGCGCGCGGAGACGCAACGGTATCGCTTATATCGGAAAAGCGTTTTTCGGGCGCGCAAAGCGAAGCTATCGGAATTTCCCTTACGCGCACCTTATCGTTTGCAACTCTTTCCAAATTATCGACAATAAAACGTACTATTCCGCCGTCGCATATGATTGACGCTTTTCCGTCATCGCATATCAGAATGTCTCCGACGACGGAACGTTCTATTCCCAAGCCGAGAACGGAGCCGAGGTAATCTCTGTGATTAAGCTGACGGTAACCGCTCGGCGAAACCGAAACCGCGGATATTTCCGAGGAAAATCCGTATTCCGCAAGCTCCGCGATACTTTTAACCCCTTCCATATATTCGGGTAAAATATAAATTCTTTTTCGCTCCGCACCATCATATCCGCCGAATGCAAGACCGGCGGCTCCGCGGTTTTGCAAATAGCGTTCGGCATAATGCAGCTCTCGAGGCGAAAGGAAAACGCTTTTTGCCACGTCTCCGCTTTCGGCAGCCGACATAAGGTCGTCAAGTCTTGCATACAATGCGCTTATATCGTCGGGTGTCCTCATATCCGAGGCAAAATACTAACCACTATCGTAATTATAAAATAAGATACGAGAAAAGCTATATCTATGGGCAGTCCCGTAAACCAATTCATTTTTTGAAACAAAAGGCGAATGGGATAAATAAACGGCTCCGTAATACCGTACAAAAAGTCCGTAAGCTTATTTTGACTGAACGGAAACCACGACATTATTGCCCTTGCAAGCATTGCAAACTGTATAGCCATCAAAAAAATTATTACGATATTTTTTATAAGTGTGACGGCAAGCACGCTTTAAATTCCTCCGTAAATAAAATTTCCGACACGCCGTATTCTCTATGGCACGAATGCCTCAAAAGCTTCTCGACACTGCCGGAATTATTTTATCAAGCGGCCGACCTGCGGCCGCTTGAATATTTTTTGTCAGTTTCCGCCGACCATAGCCTCTATACTGCTTACGTCAACGTTTTTGGGAGCTACAACTATCGTAGTTCTTCCGACCTTTGTCATAAGTCCGCCGACGGCATGAGTTGCACCGGCAAGATAATCAAGCAGACGAATTGCCTGATCCTGAGCGATACTCTCGATGTTCAGCAGTACGGTATTTCCGTTCATGAGGTAGTCCGCAATTTCTGCGGCGTCCTTATTGCTCTTGGGATTTACAATCTTCAAGGATACTGCCGTACCGAATGCGGCAGGCTCTACGGGAGCAGGTGCCGGATTGGACATTGCCGCGGATACGCCTGCATCGTCATCGCCGATTTCGCTGTCCGCTTCGTCAAAGCCGCTGTCGCCGTAATACTCGTTATCGCCGACAAAATCACCGTATTCGTCATTCTGTCTCTTAAAGCTGATATGATCTCTTATTCCCATTTTTGTGTCCTCCAAAAATTTATATAAATATTTTACTTTATAAAAAGTCTTCTTCCTATGCGAACCGTATCGGCTCCGCACGCAATAGCTTCCTCAAAGCTATCACTCATGCCCATCGAAACAACGGGCTCCCCTATATTATGCAATTTTTTTTGCCAAATGTCAAGAGCCTTTTCGTAAGTTTCTTCAAAATATTTCAAATAATCCGATTTTTCGTCGCATTTCGGTGCCATTGTCATAAAACCGCACAGCCTGATATTCTCAAACTGCGATATTTCGGCACAGAGATTTTCCGCGTCGGCAGGCGACACTCCGCTCTTGTTTTCCTCTTCACCGCTGTTTATTTCTACAAGAACATCTATTACGCGGTTATATTTTTTTGCCTGTCTGTCGATTTCGCGTGCAAGCTTTGCCGAATCGACCGAATGTATCATACACACCTTATCGGCAATGTACTTTACCTTATTTGTTTGAAGAGTGCCGATAAAATGTATATTAACCGAACGGTCTTCAAGCCCCTCGTAATGCTCAAGCAACTGCTGAACTCTGTTTTCACCTATATCACGAACGCCGATACTGCAAAGATGATTTATTTCACCGATATCGGCATATTTCACAGCCGCCACCATCGTAACATTTTTTCCGTTTCCGCGCTCGGCAACGGATTTTTCAATCCGATTAAGAACGTAATTCAAATTTTTATCAATATAAGAATAGTCCATATCAGTCCAATATCCTTCCGTCAAACAGATTGCTTCCCGCGGTTATCAGCAATTCGTTTGCACTCAAATATTCAACGCTTCCGTCGTCAGCCGAGTCGGGATTTGCAAGATAATAGTCGGCTCCTTCATATACAATATCAATGCGCCTCATCGACACCACACTGCCGCGCAGAACGTATACGCAATATTGCCCGCCCATTTTATGTACGGCACTTTTCGGAACATATATTCCCGAGAAAGAGCTTACCTCTATGCTCACGCTTTGACATCGGTTGAAAACAAATCCGTTCGGCAGCCGGTTTGCATAAAACACAAGAATGCTTCCGCCGTACATATCGTCGTCGACTATGTTATTCAGCGTCATCGGAATACTCACGTTTCCGTTTTCCGCAAATTCCATATCGTACACAACCGATTTTTTAAAATACGCCGACACGGCCGACGATACCTTAACCGCGAAACGCCATTCGCTCTCCGTGGCAAGCTTACCGTATACCCCGCCTTTGGATGTCGCTTTTAAGCTTCCCTCGGTCAGCGCATAAAAGGTCTTTGCCGTAAGGCTGTCCGCCGCCGAA
>CAYVLG010000011.1:0-14923 GCA_964452345.1 uncultured Lachnospiraceae bacterium | reverse complement strand
TAATTTATATTCGTCAATCCTCTGTATATTCCCGAAGCGTTCTTGGGCCAGGCAACGGGTTCAACTATTTTTCCCTTGCTTGAATCCAAATTGTAGTTCCCGAAATTTACAGGCGTATCGTCATAAACGCTTGACCACGTTATTATTCCCTTCTCAAACGCGGGAGCATAGGTAGATAAAGGCTTTATAACCGAGCCTGCCGGTCTTAATGTATAGGTTGCATAATTTTGTATTCTATTCGCATTCTTTTCGCCTATAGCTCCCGCAACTCCGAGTATATCTCCCGTTTGGCTGTCAATAACAATCATCGAGGATTGAGGCGTCTCTGAAGCATTCCCCAAATTGAAATTGTTTTTGTCTGAATAATATTCGTCGAGAATATTCTGCACGTCTATATCCATAACGGTATATATTTCCAATCCGCCTGTATATACGATTAAGCTTGCCATTGTCCTACTATAACCGTACTCATTCATAAGATCGTTCATAACGTCCTCGACTGCCATATCGACATACCAAGAATTTATACCGTCAGATGTACCGGTAGACTTAATATTTAGAATTATTTCTTCTGAAACCGCATACATATATTCCTCTTCGGTAATATATTCCTGCTTATACATTTGCTCCAATATCAGCAAACGTCTGCGCTTATTATTCTCCGGGTTACGCAAAGGGTCGTAATATGTGGGGCTGTTGGTTATTGCGGCAATACAGGCGCATTCGGAAAGCGAGAGTTCCGAAACGTCTTTTGAAAAATAATATTCCGAAGCAGCTCCGACTCCGTAACATCCCTGCGAAAGGTTGATTATATTCAAGTATAATCCGAGTATTTCCCTTTTATCCATCTTTGTTTCCAGCTCAAGAGCTCTGAATATCTCTTGAATTTTACGCTGAAAGGAATAATCGTCATCATCGGTTACATTTTTTATAAGCTGCTGTGTTATGGTAGAACCGCCGAAGCTGTCGCTGAATTTCAAATAATAATTCAATCCCGCAGACAACGTGCGAAACCAATCGACTCCGTTATGACTTGCAAATCGCTTATCCTCAATACTGATAAAGGCATTTTTTAAATCTTCGGGAATTTCATCGTAATCTGCGTATTTGCAGCGGTATCCTCCGTACAGTTCCTCACTTGAAAGCTCTATTGCCTCCCCAATTCTGTTTTCTCTGTCCTCGTATTCGTAATAATAAATTTTCGTCTCCGAATCTGATCCGACAACATAAAAAAGCTCCTCGTTTATATTCTTATCAACATATCTGTCAACGTAAATTGCAAATGCAATTCCTATGACAATTGCGGAAATAATAAGAATTACAGTTATTATAAGCAAAATTTTCAAGAATAAACTAAATATTTTTTTCAGCATATAACATTATTCCTCCGTTTTTACTCAACATAGCTTATTATTTCACATTAAGGTATAAATTATCAGTATAACGCAAAAAATATAAGAGTAAAATTCACTTTGGGGGAATAATGAATGAAATCGGATAATAATGTCCGCAATATCGAAAAGATTAAGCTTTTGCGCATAATGTCCGTTTATGCCGTCGCTATGCTTTTAATACTTATAGCCACAATACTGCTTGTAAGACCGAAGATACAAAAGGCAGAAATATCCGCCTCATCGAAGCAAGACGCCGAAACAAAATATATTTATGTGCGAACCGAAGAAAACGGTGGAACACAATCTGATACCTATACAACCGATAGTGAGGAAATATATACTGTCCGTGGGTATATGGAAAAAATAGGCATATTTTCAAATGACGGAACGCTCATTAGCATTATCGAGGTATATACAAAAACCCTCCCCGAGGCAGATCAGCGCCTGCTTGAGGAGGGCATTCAGATATTCGGTAAAAAGCAATTAAATGCGATTATAGAGGATTATACGGGATAGCCTTATTTCGGCACAACGTTTTCTGCACCGAGAAGCTCAGTCAGTTCATTTAAAACAAAAGCCGACAAAGCAATACGTCCATTATACTGTGAGTACTGCTTTTTATCCACGTTGTAAAATATAACGTCAACGTTTCCTTCAAAAATATCAACTATATTTTTTGCTTTGAGGTATTCTCTGCTTTCAAGGTTCGGCACGCGGAGGTACAGCTTCTTATAAGCTATTCTTTTGTCAGCTGTATTTACACTGCTGTTTGAATTTATTTTTTTTTCGGTATCACTTGCTTTTTTATAACGAGAATTATCTGTTAAAGCTCTGAAGATATTTGCAAGCACTTTAGGCTGTTCATCCTCGCGGACAGACATTGCCCCCTCTATATATACGGCAGAATCTAATCGCATATACTGCTGACATTCGGAAAATACCTTTGGAAAGACAAGTACTTCTATCTCTCCGTACCTATCTTCGATTTTAACAAATGCCATTTTTTCGTTTTTACGTGTCAGCTTTATATTCAAAGCCGTTATTATACCGCACAGCCTAACGTTTTGTTTATCTTTTACCTGATCGGTATCGAGAACATCAGAAATATTTTTCACTCCGAAAGCTTTAATTTCATCGGAATAGCTGTCTATCATATGTCCGGAAAAATACATACCCGAGCTTTCTTTTTCGAGAATAAGCTTTTCACGAAGCGAAAATTCCGGAATAGACGGATAATCAAATTTCGGAGCAATATCCGACGCGGCTTCTGAAAAAGCGTTTGAAAACATATCAAGCTGTCCGGATATATTGCTTTTGTTTTTTTCTGTTCTTATATCGATAAGCCTCTCGTATGACGCCAAAAGACGGCTCCTATACACTCCAAGGTTATCAAAGCCCCCTGCCTTTATAAGTCCCTCAACCATACGTTTATTGATGTCATAATCCGACATTCGGACAACAAAATCCTCAAAATCTTCAAAGTTTCCGTTTTGGCGTTCCTTGATTATATTTTCCACAAATTGCTTACCGACGTTTTTTAAAGCAAGCAGTCCGAAAACAATATTTTTCCCTGCAGGATGAAAATACATCCTGCTTTGATTTATATCGGGAGGCAAAACCTTTATACCAAGTCTTGAGCATTCTCCGATATATTCCGCAAGCTTTGGTAAATTATCCAAAACGGACGTCATTAAAGCAGACATATATTCGCACGGATAATGTGCCTTTAAATAAGCAGTTCTGTAGGATATAAGCGCATATGCGGCGGCGTGACTTTTGTTAAAAGCATAGTTGGCGAACGAAGAAATAGTGTCAAAAAGAGCTCCTGCGATTTTTCCGTCAATCCCCCGTTCGGCAGTTCCCGAAAGAAAATTTTCTCGCTCTGCATAAAGCACGTCTGCCTTTTTCTTTGACATAGCGCGTCTGACTATATCGGCGTGTCCGTAAGTGTAACCGGCCATTTCACGGAAAATACTCATTACCTGCTCTTGATAAACTATACATCCATACGTTGAGCCTAATATAGGCTTCAGCGATTCGTGAGCATATCGTATTTTATCAGGATTATGGCGTGCCTGTATATATTGCGGTATGGAATCCATCGGGCCCGGACGGTATAAGGCTATCGCCGCAATAATATCATCAAAATGATCGGGACAAAGCTCCGTAAGCATTTGACGCATACCCGACGACTCAAGCTGAAATACTCCCAGCGTTGCTCCGGAGGCTATGAGCTTGTAGGTATCCGCATCGTCGAGATTTATCTTTTCAATATCAAAATCGGCAATTTTCTCTTTTACGTATCCGCACGCCTCGTTAATTATCGTAAGATAACGTAATGCCAAAAAATCAAATTTAAGCAGTCCGAGCTTGGCAATCGTATCCATATCAAACTGTGTTACAATCGCACTGTTGCTGACGGCAAGCGGAACGTATTCGGCTACGGGGTTGTCCGTAACCACTATTCCGGCGGCGTGTACGGTAATGTTTCTCGGCATACCTTCAATTTCCATAGCCGTGTCAATCAAACGTCTTACGCTTGCGGAGGAATCGTACATGCTTTTTAAATCAGGAAGATTTAATGCGTCCTTTAAAGTAACTCCAAGCTCATGCGGAACAGCGCGCGCAACCGCGTCAACGTCGTTATAGGACATACCGATTGCCCGTCCAACGTCACGAATTGCCGCACGCGCGGCAAGCGTGCCGTATGCAATTATCTGCGATACATGGTCATCTCCGTATTTGTCGTACATATATTTTATGACCTCGTCACGCCTATTATAGCAAAAATCAATATCGATATCCGGCATACTGACGCGCTCGGGATTTAAAAAACGTTCAAAAAGCAAATCGAATTTGATAGAATCAACGTTGGTAATTCCTATAAGAAATGCAACAAGACTTCCTGCTCCCGAGCCTCTTCCGGGACCAACAGGTATACCCTTGGACTTGGCATAAGCAACGTAATCCTGTACTATAAGGAAATAGTCATCATATCCCATATCGGATATAACGGAAAGCTCATAAGCAATACGTTCTTGATACAGCTTCTCACCTTGCGGCTCGTATTTAAGAGTTCCGTTTGCCAGACGTTTATTCAAACCGTCGTAAGTGATTTTTTTCAGATATTCCGACGATGTCATACCATTCGGCGTTTTAAAGCTCGGGAGCTTCGGTTCGTCAAAAGTAAATTCAAAGCTGCACATATCGGCAATTTTAACCGTGTTTTCCAGCGCATCTTTATATTTGCCGAACAGCATTCTCATTTCCGCGCTTGTTTTATAATAAAATTCGTCGGTTTCAAAACCGATGGGGCGACCGTCGGTAATTACTGTATTTGTTTGTATACACATAAGAACCGCTTGAACTTGAGCGTTTTCACGGCGCAGATAATGACAGTCGTTAGTTGCAACCAGCGGAAGCTCGCATTCCTCGGCAAGCCGCACAAGCTGAGGTAAAATTTGAAGCTGATCGTTTATACCGTGGTTTTGAAGCTCAATATAAAAGTTATCCTTACCGAATATTTCGGACATTTGCTTTGCGTATTCGACAGCTTCGCCATATTCTCCCGTTAGCAAAAGTGACGGAATTTTTCCTGCCAAACAACCGGATAATGCGATAAGTCCCTCAGAATGGCTCCTAAATAGCTCCATATCCACACGCGGCTTTGAATAAAATCCTTCTACAAATGATTTTGACACCATATAAATAAGATTTCGATAACCAACGTCGTTTTTGCACAGCAATACCAAATGATTATATTTTCCGTTGCCGTCGGAATAAGTTCTTTTATCAAATCGAGAACCGACGGCAACGTAAACCTCACAGCCGATTATGGGCTTTATTCCCTCTTTTTTACAGGCGTTGTAAAAGGAAACGGCACCGTACATTACTCCGTGATCCGTGAGAGCTACAGCAGTGTGACCGCATTCCTTGGCTCTTTTGGGAATTTCCGATATACGGCACGCACCGTCAAGCAGACTGTATTCACTGTGTAAATGCAAATGTACAAAATCCGACAATTATTTCACCTCCTATTTAATCTTTATTCTTTTCGTAGTCGTTCTCGCGTCTAAATACCATAAAAAGTCCGACAGCAACCGCACCGATAGCAAACATTATGCCTGCAACCGTAATTATCAACGTATAATCAAAGCTTCCGTCGTCGTTTTCTTTTTCGCCTCTTATATTACGGCGAGAGGCTTCTATAAGCTTGACAAGCTCTTCAGAGGTGTATTCATCACTGTATCCGTTTAATTCATACAGCCAAAGCGAAAGTGCCTCCGACTCTCCCGAAAGACATCGTACACTGATTTTTATACAGTCCCCGTATGATATTGCCGAAAAATCCGATACATCAAAAAACAGCTCGCTTACTGCTCCGTTTTGTACGTATCCGGAAGCAACAATTCTGGAGTTGTCCATTCCGACGGTCAGCGACACTTCGTACAATGCTCCTTCATCTGCCGTGACGTCACTTACCTTAAACTTTAGAGAAAGGAAATCTGTATAGGAATAATCTTCACCGTATTTAAAAAATCCAATACATTCAGCCGTTTCTCCAAGCTCAAGCGGATTTATACCCACGTGCAGTGCACGAGTACCGTAGCTGTCATAATCCGAACGTATATAATCGCAATTTGCTCCAACGTTCATACACTCAAAAACAGATGAGGAAGTAAAATCCATATAGTTAAAAAATCCGGACATTCCGTTAGGTTTACTTGAAAAAAGTTCTTTCTCTATAAGTACACGTTTAACGGCAGGCTTGTCATCAACCCAAGACATATCCTTAAAATAACGTAATAGCTTGGACAGATACTCGTTACTTTTGTCTGTATCTATGTATTTTAACAAACCTTCGGCACTTGCCGTATTTTCGCCGAAATCGGCAACAAACGAAGATACTGCACTGTTTTTTGCAAGAGTATAATAATTGTACGCATAGGAACAGCAAAGTGCGTCGCCGACCAAGCTTGGAGCGGAATGCCATAAATAAATTATATTTGACGGCACGTTGTCATATCTTTTGGAAAGCACCTCGAGATAATCGGTAAAATCGGATATATTAGACGCTCCGAGACTTGCGGTATTCTCTTTATACCCAAGGTTTATACCGTCACCGATATTATTCGGTGTTATTCCGAGAGGCGTAGTCTCGGACTCAATCATAGCCGAACAGTCAAAATCTCCAGATACGGTATTGTCAAGTCGGTAAATTATTTTTTCCAGCAGTACCGACGGACGTATTCTGACGGCAGTACTGAGGTTCGATGTATAATCGTTTGCGCTTGAAAGCGGAATAACCACGTCTGCAGTATTATCATTGCGTCTGACGGCATTTGCCAGCACTGTAATATAAAGAGTATAAAGCTCGGCATATTCTTCAGCATCAATATCACCGATAGAATTAACGTTTTCGGTTTCGTCTATACACGTACCTGCTATTATGCCGTAAATTCCGTTGTATTTATCGCAATATCTCTCTGCAAGAAAAGAGGTTAACGCATATATGTAATCTATAACCGTTTCAGAATACACATTCGGTATACTGTATTTCTTTTCTTTACTGTACGAAAACGGCTCAATAAATGTTTCGTCTGCATTAAGCAAAAGTCTGAAATATACCCTTCCTCCGCCTACGGCGGCCGAAACAGCCTTTTTGTCAAGCTCCGATATGTACGATTTTTTTATATGAATATACGAATCGTTCATAGGGTATAAAATACTGTCCGACGTTTCACCAAGCATTTTTCCGAAATCAACGTCTATTATAACAGTCCCTGCTCCCGAATCGCTTATAAGTGACATATTGTCAGCCAAAATCCCCTTAAATCCGATACGCTTATCGGAATCATATGAAAAAGCCGAGGAAACGGAAGGTATTTTAGGCTCTCCGACAATTAAATCTTCACCGTCCGGAGAAAAAAAGATTACGGCGTATTTTGAATATCGCTCTGCATTGCTGTCGGCTTTTATAAAAAATGTAAATTTTACGGACATAAAAGCCTCTGCAAGAACCGACCTGTCGTATATATTTATATTGTCAAAATCTTCACCCGGCAGCACGGAAACAACCTTGATAATATAATCGCTGTGACTTACCATAAAATCGTGATTTACGGTCCCCTCTATTATAACCTGTTTACTTGAAGCGTCGTAATCACAGGTATAATATACGACATTATTATTGAGTTCGGTATTATCTGCCTGTACTGCGGAAGCGGAGGATACAAAGAACGGAATAATCATAGCTATACATACAATAAACGCGCATATTTTTTTCATTTTGAGTATCCTCCTTCTTAAGCACTTTAAAAGAATGTAAGCTGGTCAGTTTCGTTCAGATTATCAAGTACGTGATTTTTGCGTAATATTTCTATAACGCTCTTGGTAAGCTTGGCGCGTATTCGCAAATCCTCAACCGAGAAAAAGCGTTCTTCCTCACGCGCAGCTATTATATTGATAGCTGCATTTTCTCCAAGACCCGGCAGTGCCGAAAACGGCATACGTATAGCACCGTTTTCGGGAACGAATTTATAAGCGTCGGATTTCTCTATATCTATCGGCAAAAATCTTATACCGCGCGCCATACATTCATTTATCAGCTGAAGCACGGGAATAGAGCTCTGCTCCTTTGGCGATGCCTCTTTTCCTCTTTTTTCGATGTCCTTTATGGTCGCCGTAACTCCGCTTTTACCTCTCATTACTATTTCAGCGTCAAAGGCTCCGGGGGCAACCGTGAACATAGAACAATAAAAAGCTATCGGTATATGTACCTTATACCATCCGAGACGTATTGCAGACATAACGTAAGCTGCCGCGTGAGCTTTCGGAAACATATACTTGATTTTTTTACACGAACCAATATACCAATCCGGTACGTCGTGAGCCTTCATTTCAGCCTCCCACTCCGGAGTAAGCCCTTTTCCCTTTCGCACGCTCTCCATTATTTTAAACGACAGAGAATTTTCAACACCGTATCTTATAAGGTCGTTCATTATATTATCGCGACATCCTATAACCTTTGAAATATCGCATATTCCCGCTTTTATCAATTCGTCGGCATTTCCGAGCCAAACGCCCGTTCCGTGTGTAAGCCCCGATATCTGAAGCAAGTCCGCAAAATTTTTAGGCTTTGCGTCCATAAGAACCTGCTGAAGGAAACGCGTACCGAATTCAGGTAAGCCGAATGTACCTATTTGAGCGTCGATATCCTCAGGGCTTACGCCCAAAGGCTTTGTAGACAAAAACAGCTCGTATACATCAGGGTCGTTCATAGGAACGTCCATTACGCTTGTATTGGAAAATTTTTCAAGGTATTTATATTTGGTCGGAATATCGTGTCCGAGTTCGTCAAGCTTTAATATCGTATCGTGCAAATATGAAAATGCAAAGTGTGTCGTTACGGTATCGGAGTGCGGGTCGTCTGCGGGATGCTGTACAGGTGTAAAATCGTATACCTCGTATTCACGCGGGATAACTATTATACCCCCGGGGTGCTGTCCCGTGGTTCTTTTTACACCGACGCAGTTTTGTATCATTCGTTCCATTTCGGCTTTTCCGATGCTGACGCCTTTTTGCTCAAAGTATTTAGCAACAAAGCCATACGCCGTTTTATCGGCAAGCGTACCTAAAGTTCCCGCTCTGAAAACGTTTTCCGCACCGAAGAGTTCTTCGGTATATTTATGTACCTTGCCTTGAACGTCGCCCGAAAAATTCAAGTCAATATCTGGAGACTTGTCACCATAAAATCCCAAAAAGGTCTCAAAAGGAATGTCGTGTCCGTCGGCAAGATATTTGGTACCGCATTTAGGGCAATAAGCGTCCTTCAAATCAAACCCGGAACCTACACTGCCGTCTGTGAAAAATTCAGAATGTCGGCAATTCGGGCAATAATAGTGCGGCGGCAACGGATTTACCTCGGAAATACCTGCCATTGTCGCTACAAACGACGAACCGACAGAGCCTCTAGAACCGACCAGATATCCTTGACTTTCACTATACCAAACGAGTTTTTGGGCAATCATATAAAGCACGGCAAATCCGTTTTTGATTATAGATGTCAATTCCTTATCAAGACGGTTTTTTACAATATCCGGAAGCTCTTCGCCGTACATTGCCTTTGCACGTTTCCAGCAAATTTCCTGAAGCTCTTCCTCGGCTCCGTCCATATGCGGAGTATAAGAGCCTTTGGGAATAGGACGGACGTCTTCAATCATATCGGCAATCAGATTCGTATTGGTAATTACAACCTCCCGCGCTTTTTCGGCTCCGAGATATGAAAATTCTTCAAGCATTTCTTCGGTAGTTCTGAAATACAAATTTATATCTCTGTCGAAATCTTTGAATTTCAAGCCTGCCTGAAGTATTTTTCTGAAAATTTCATCTTCCTTGTTTAAGAAATGCGCGTCACATGTTGCAACAACGGGCTTATTGTATTTTTCACCGAGAGCAACTATTTTTCTGTTTAGCTCGCGAAGCCCATCTTCGTCGGCAACACTTCCCTCTGCAATCAAAAAACGGTTATTACATATGGGCTGTATTTCGAGATAATCGTAAAAATTAACTATTTCCTCTATCTCTCTCTCGGATTTATTATCAAGCACGGCTCTGAAAAGCTCTCCCGCTTCACACGCCGAACCTATAATAAGTCCTTCTCGGTGCTCTTCAATTTCAGTTTTCGGTATTCTCGGAAAACGGTGGTAATATTTGAGATAGCTTGAGGAAATAAGCTTGTACAGATTTTTTAGTCCGATTTGATTTTTGACAAGTATTATTTGGTGATACGTCTTTAAATTCAGCGGGTCGGCTTTGGTTCGCATTTCTGTATTCAGCTCTGTAAAGCTTCCTATGTCCATTTCCGCCATTTGTGCAACCATTGCAAAATAGATATGTGCCAATATCTCTGCGTCGTCACACGCTCTGTGATGATGAAAATCCTTAAGCTTATAATGCTTTGCCAATATATCGAGCTTATGAGCCTTCATATCGGGATTAATATATCTTGAAAGTGCAAGCGTATCAAGATATGGATTTGAAAATTCTATTCCGAGACGTTCTGCCGCAATACGTATAAAACCCGTGTCAAAATCTGCATTATGGGCTATAAGCAGGCAGCTTTCCGCAAAGCTCAGAAATGCAGGTAATGCCTCGTCTATCAGCGGAGCGCCGGCAACCATTTCATCCGTAATAGAGGTCAGTTTTTGTATTTCCTCGGGAATCGGGCATTGAGGATTTACAAACGTATTGAATTTATCTATAATTTCACCGTTTTTGATTTTTACCGCACCAATTTCCGTAATGCGGCAATCAACCTTTGAAAGTCCCGTAGTCTCTATATCAAATACAACCGCCTCGTCCTCAAAGCTACCGTCATATTTACCGTAAACTGCACTTGCGGTATTGTTTACAAAATAAGCCTCTATTCCGTAAATAACTTTCATACCGCATTTATCGGCGGCAAGCATAGCCTCGGGAAATCCCTGTACGTTACCGTGGTCGGTTATAGCGACTGCTTTGTGCCCCCATTTCTGAGCCGTTTTTACGGCAACATCAGGAGGAATAAGAGCGTCCATGCTCGACATATTCGTGTGCAAATGAAGCTCAACGCGCTTTTCTTCGGCATCGTCTTTGCGCGGCACCGATGAAATAACTGCGATATCAGTATAGCTCATATAAAGCTCATCATCGTTACGTTCGTTTTTTGTATATCCGCGCACGGCAACAGACATTCCCTTTGCAATAACGGAGCAAACCTCGTTTGCGTCCTCGGGAAGCATTGAGTAGCGTTTAACAAAAATAGATGTATCTCCGTCGAATATTGCAAAGGAAAGATTAAACTTGTCCCCCGCTCTGTTTTCTTCTTTTGTAAGCTGAAATATCTCTCCAACGAATGTTACGCCGCGTACAGGCCGCGTAACCGACGCTATGGCTACGGGATTTATCTCAAAGCTTGTCCCTATTACATAATTAGGCGACGATATGTCAAACGTGCGGTAACCGATTTTTACAGTACCGTTCTCTTTTTTTACCGCACTGTTTTCGTCACCGAAAACAGTATTTATCCTCGGCAGCTTTTCAATGTATTCCTCGCTTGCTTTTTGCACGTCAATAGACGTATCTCTGTTGGCAATACCGTAATTTTTTTCCGCCTCGAGAATTTGTTTATCGTAGGTTTCAAGTCTTTGCTTTTGAGAATTTGAAAGCTCAAGCGAGCTGTATTCATCGTGTTCTATGGAAACGCATATATTCAAATCAAATTCGCTTTTTATTATTTTTTCTATAACCTTTGGCGTTTCGGCTCTTTCAAGCAAAACAACTCCGTTTTGCGGAAATGAAATTTTTATATTAAGCTTATTTTCGGAAAGCGTGTAGGTATAATCTGAAAAAAATCCTTTTGCAACATACCCCTCGCGTTCGGTTTCACGTAATATTTCGGGAACGTAATCATATTCAAAAAGCTTTGACGGATAATGAGGAAAAAGCTTGAAGCTGTTTAATTTATATGCTTCCGCCACCTGCGCCTCTATGGCATAGAGCTCGCTTTTAAGTACTACATCCGAGAAATCGGCATAAACCTCCAAAAAACGTTTTTCCTTATCTACACGCGAACGGGTAACTATTCCGTCAGACAAAATCTTTTCGTATTCATCGGGCGGAAGATATTTATTCAAATATTCCTTTAAGCTTTTTTGAGCCATTTTTTTCTCCGTATCTTAAAAATGTAATTATCGGATATTTTTTGCAATCTCCTTTATTTCGGCGATAAGACAGGAAACAACATCATCCTCGGAAATCTTTTTAATAATCTCCCCCTTACGAATAAGCACGGCTTCGCCTTTGCCTCCCGCAATACCGACATCTGCCTCTCGCGCTTCGCCCGGACCGTTTACCACACAGCCCATAATCGCTACTTTGATGGGAAGATTTAAGAGCTTCTCTCTCTCTGCCGCCTTTTCAAACTCGGCAACAAGAGAAATTAAATCAATTTTTGTGCGCCCGCACGTAGGACAGCTGACAATATCAAGTCCTCTCTGCCCCTCAATTCCTACCGCGTTTAAAATCTGTCCGGCGGCGCGTACCTCTTCAACCGGATTATCCGTAAGCGAAACGCGTATAGTATCGCCGATACCGTCGCAAAGCAAAGAGCCTATACCGACAGCACTTTTTATCATACCGCGTTCCCGTGCTCCTGCCTCGGTTACGCCGAGGTGAAGAGGATAATCGCATTTATCCGCAAGGAGTTTGTTTGCAGCTATCATCTTATATGGATCCGATGTTTTCATTGAAATTACCGTATCGTAAAAATCAAAACGTTCGAGAAGAGATATATGATACATTGCGCTTTCGCACAGTGCCTCGGGAGTTGGAGAGCCATATTTTGCAAGTATTTCCTTTTCAAGTGAACCGCCGTTAACACCTATTCTTATCGGTATACCGCGCTTCTTGCATTCCTTGCATACCGCTTTTACCCTGTCGCTGTCACCGATATTTCCCGGATTTATACGTATCTTATCGACACCAAGCTCGGCACATCGCATGGCAACTCTGTAATCAAAATGTATATCCGCAACAATGGGAATATTTACTCCATTCTCTTTTATGTATGCGACAGTTTCTGCCGCCTCCGTATCGGGCACCGTAATGCGTACTATGTCACAGCCTGCTGCCTCAAGCTCGCGTACCTGCCCGAGAGTTGCCGATTTATCGTGTGTATCGGTATTTGTCATTGACTGAATAGCTATTCTCGCTCTTCCGCCGACCGACGTATTCCCGATTTTTATTTCTCTTGTTTTTCTTCTTATATCGTTATATTTCATATCTTATACCAATAATTTAAAAATATCCTTAAAGGTCACAACTATCATAAATGCAAATAAAATCATAATGCCGACAAAATTTATATACGACTGAACGTTGCGGTTGACGGGCTTTCCGCGACCCCCCTCTATCAAAAGGAAAAGGAATTGTCCTCCGTCAAGTGCGGGAAACGGTATTAAATTAAAAACACCGAGGTTTATTGTCAAAACGCAAACAACGTATAAAAAGCTGGAAAAGCCCTGCACCGCCGCATTCTCGACAACACCGACGACACCAACCGGACCGGATACGGCGTCCATTCCGTATCTGCCGGTTATCAGCCCCTTGACGGAATCCAATACCATTTTTACGGTTGACAGCGAACGGTAAAAGGAATGCTTTACAAGATTCGGAAAATTCGCCTGCTCGGCATACGGCAAAAAATCATACCGGCCAAACGTCGTGCCGCTATCCTCAAAGGTGGAAAAAGCAACGTCCTGCAAAACGATTTTTTCGCCGTTCCTTTTTACGGTTATATCGACAGGCTCATATCCCTTATTCATTATTTCATAAGCAAGCTCATTCCAAGTATGAACGCGTGTTTTGCCGACCTTTAAAATCTCGTCGTCAACCATAAGCTGTTCATCGGACACAGCGTTTTCGGAAAATTTTGCAATTACGGTAGAACCGAGATTTTGAGTAGAAAACACAAGCAACATCATAAGGACAAAGCCGAGCAGCAAATTCATTGCCGCCCCCGCCAACGTTATTATCATACGTTTCGGAACGCTTTTGTTGCAAAATGCGTGTTCATCGTTCGGATCTGAATTTTCATCCAAGCCGTCCTCGTTTTCCATACTGACAAAGCCGCCGATAGGAAACAGACGTAACGCATATTTTGTCACACTTTTCTTTGATGTCCACGACAGTATTTTCGGTCCCATTCCGATAGCAAATTCTTTAACGGTAACGCCGCAGGCGCGCGCCGCCAGAAAATGCCCCAACTCGTGAATAAATATAAGTATTCCGAACACAAGCAATATTATCCAAAAGTAACCGATAAAGCTCAACATCAAATCAACTCCAATCAACTCACTGCACTAACACCCCAGCAACTCATTAAACGCCGAGGCGTGCCCTTGCAAGTTTTCTTGCTTCCCTGTCGCACTCAATTATTCCTTCAAGCGTATGAATCTCACTTGCAATCTGCATTTCATCAACCACACCGCAAACAGATTCCGTGATGTCGTAAAATCCGATTTTTCCCGCAAGGAACTCCGCAACGGCAATTTCATTCGCGGCATTCAAAACCGCAGGCAATGCTCCGCCCTTTCCAATGCAGGAAATTGCGCACGCAAGCAACGCGAACGTCTCCGTGTCAGGCCATGCAAAAGTCAGCCTTGCAAGCTTAAACAAATCCAGCTCATCTATAACCGCATCACATCTTTCAGGAAAGGTTAAGGCATACTGTGCGCAAAGACGCATATCGGGAACCGAAAGCTGCGCTATAATACTGTTATCAATATATTCAACCATTGAATGTATTATACTTTCCCTATGAACGACAACCTCTATCCTATCGGCGGGTACACCGAAAAGATGTACTGCCTCTATAACCTCAAAGCCCTTGTTCATAAGCGTAGCGGAATCAACGGGTATTTTCGCACCCATCTTCCACGTCGGATGTGCCAATGCCTGCTCGGCGCATGTGTTCTTCAGCTCACAAG
>CAYVLG010000010.1:0-15387 GCA_964452345.1 uncultured Lachnospiraceae bacterium | reverse complement strand
GGGAACCTTTCCGACGGCAAGCTTGTAACGCGAGTCGGTGACGCGCGTTTGAATTACATACTGCGCCGTTTCTGCGATTTCGGCGCGCCGAATGATATTCTCACCTCGGCAAAGCCGCACATAGGCACCGACCTTCTCGTCGGTATCGTCGACAGAATGCTCGGACGTATCGAAGAGCTCGGAGGACGCGTTGTTTACCGCTGCCGTCTTGTAAATACGGAGTATATTCCCGACGGCATAAAAGCCGAAACGACGATCGGAGAAATTGCCTGCTCATGTGTTGTGCTGGCAACGGGGCACAGCGCGTACGACGTTTACGAAAATCTTATAAATAAGGGCTATGCGGTTGAGCCGAAGCCTTTTTCCGTCGGCGTGCGTATAGAGCATTTGCAGGCGGATATAGACAGGGCGATGTACGGCAGTTTTGCCGGACACCCGAGACTCGGGGCGGCGGAATATCATTTGTCGGACACAAGTACGGGCAGAGGTGTTTATACTTTTTGTATGTGCCCGGGCGGCGAGGTCGTCGCCGCGGCGAGCGACGAGGACAGTATCGTCGTCAACGGTATGAGCAGACGTGCGAGAAACGGAAAAAACGCAAATTCGGCGGTGCTGGTTACGGTTCGCCCCGAGGATATCGGGGGAGGACCGCGCGAAGCCATTGATTTCGGACGAAGAATAGAGCGTTTGGCATACAAGGTCGGCGGAGGAGATTATTATGCTCCCGCCCAAACGGTCGGCTCTTTTTTGACGGGAGACGGAAAAAATGAACCGAAGGACATATTGCCTACGTATCGCGGAGGCAAGGTGAAAATGGCGGACATAGCCTCGGTTTTGCCGAAATTCGTTACCGACGAGCTGGCATTGGGTCTTCGCTCGTTTGATAAAAAAATTAACGGCTTTGCGCGCGCGGACGCTTTGCTTACGGGCGTTGAAACAAGAAGCTCCGCTCCGATACGGATATTGCGCGGAGAACAGCTTTGTGCGCTCGGTCACGACCGCGTATATCCCTGCGGCGAGGGAGCGGGGTATGCGGGAGGCATATCGAGCGCCGCGCTCGACGGATTGCGCGTCGCCTTGGCATATATGGCGAGAAGCGCAAAGCCGAAGGAATAAAAGCCGATACGGCTGTGAATACAATTACAGAAGGATAATGCAGGGGAAGATATGAGGGAGCTTAAACGCGAAAGGATATGGAGTGAAAAATACGTTTTCGGCGATACTGCCGCGGACGCACGCATAAGCGATATTGCCGAAAAACTCGGGGTATCGCCTCTTTTCGCCGCTTTGCTTTACAACAGAGGCTATACCGACAGTGAATCCGCGACTGCATTTATGAACTTTGACAGCACAGATTTTCACGACCCGTTTTTGCTTAAGGATATGGACAGGGCGGTCGAAAGAATACTTAAGGCTGTTGAAAACAAAGAAAAAATATATATTTACGGCGACTACGACGTCGACGGCGTTACCTCGGTAAGTATGCTTTATCTTTATCTGACGTCGCTCGGCGCGGAGGTGGGTATAAAAATACCAAAGAGGGACGGAGAAGGCTACGGAGTATCCGCTCCCGCGGTACGCGCCATTGCGGAGGACGGAGCAAAGCTTATAATTACCGTCGACACGGGAATTACGGCGGGAGCCGAGGTAAAGCTTGCGGCGGAGCTCGGCGTTGATTTTGTTGTTACCGACCATCACGAATGCCATTCAGAGCTTCCGCCTGCCTGTGCCGTGGTCAATCCGCACAGGGCGGATTGCGGCTATCCTTTTTCCGAGCTTGCGGGTGTCGGGGTCGTCTTTAAAACGGTTTGTGCCTGCGAGATACGCAGAGCCGAAAATATGGGGACGAGCGTGCTTGAGGCGGTAAAGCGGACGTGCGGAGAGTATTCGGAGCTTGTCGCCGTCGGCACGATTGCCGACGTAATGCCGCTGGTTGACGAAAACAGACTCATAGTAAGCCTCGGACTTTCAAAGCTTTCGAGGGGAGAAGGACGCCCCGGACTTCTTGCTTTACTTGACGCGTCGGGTAAAAAAGGAAACGCAGGTCAGCGGGCAAGACAGGTTACGTCGGGAACGGTCGGCTTCGGCATTGCGCCGAGAATCAACGCCGCGGGAAGAATGAGCGACGCGCTCATAGCCGTAAGGCTTTTGCTTACGTCGGACGGCGCGGAGGCGAAGAAATATGCCGAGGAGCTTTGCGAGATAAACAGACGCAGGCAGGCGGAGGAGAACAAAATCGCCTCCGAGGCATACGCCATGATGGAATCGGGAGAATACGATAACGACAAGGTTATAATTTTGGCGGGCGATACGTGGCAGCAGGGAATTATCGGAATAGTGTCGTCGCGTATTACCGAGCGTTACGGTCTGCCGTCCATACTCGTTTCGTTCGGCGGAAGCGTCGGTGAGCAGGCGTCGGAAGAGGACTGCGGAAAAGGCTCGGGACGAAGCATAAAGGGAATGGACCTTGTCGCGGCACTCGGTTACTGCGAGGAGCTGCTTGTAAAATACGGAGGTCACGAGCTGGCTGCGGGTTTGACGGTCAAGCGGGGGCAGATAGAAGCCTTCCGCAAAAAAATCAACGAATATGCCGAACGGCACATAACCGAGGATATGCTGACGGCAAGTGAGGAAGCCGATTTTGAGCTTGAGGCGAAGGATATCGATATGAGCTTTGCCGACGAGCTGTCTTATTTGGAGCCGTTCGGAACGGGCAATCCTTCTCCGCAGTTTATACTCAGGGGAGCGCGCTTGGCGAGAATTTCACACATCGGCGGCGGAAAGCATACGAAGCTGATTTTGGAAAAGGACGGAATTCTTCTGACGGCTATGTACTTTGGAATCGGCGAGGGAGAGCTTGAGTTTAAGACGGGCGATACCGCGGACATACTTTTCCAATTGGATATAAACGATTTTCGGGGAGTGCGGAGCGTACAGCTTCTTGTTCGGGATATGCGCGCGGCGGAGCGCGCCTGTGCCGTAAGACCGTCCGATAAAAAAAGGTACGAGGAAATAAAGGCGGGAGACGCTTTTTCTGCCGAGGAGAATATTTTACCCGTAAGAGACGATTTTGCAAGGGTATATACGGCTCTGCGCCGTGAATTCAGAGCCGGCGGCGACACGATGTCCTTGACGGCGATACAAAAAGAGGTTAATGCCGTCGGAGCGTCTGGTATAGGCTACGTAAAGCTGAAATTTATTCTTTACATATTAAACGAACTGAAAATATGCGACGTAAACGAAATTTCCGACGACGTTTACCGATTTAATATATTTTTTAACGCAAACAAAACAAGTATAGAAAAATCGTCAATATTAAAAAAGCTTCGCGGACAGTGTAACAGACACGGTTCGGCGGAAAATTCCTGAGGTCGATTATGTCAAACGAAAATACTACCTGCAATATAGATAAGCTTTTGGAAATGCTCGCGGCAACGGGCAAGTCCTACGATACCGAAAAAATATGCAGAGCGGCGGACTATGCGGCAAAACTGCACGAGGGACAGTTCCGCGTCAGCGGAGAGCCGTATATATCGCACCCGATTGCGGTTGCCGAAATAGTTGCGAGTCTGGAGCTGGACACAAATTCGATTTGCGCCGCACTGCTTCACGATACGGTTGAGGACTGCTCCGATAAAACCAATTTAAAGGAAATCGGAGAGCTGTTCGGCTCCGAGGTCGCAATGCTCGTGGACGGACTTACGAAGCTCGTCAATCTCCGCGTAGAGGACAAGGAAGAGGCGCATATCGAAAACCTGCGCAAAATGCTTCTCGCGATGTCGAAGGATATCAGAGTCATATTCATAAAGCTTTGCGACAGACTGCACAATATGCGCACACTTGCCGTAAAGCCAGACCCGAAGAGACGTTCGACGGCTCTCGAAACCATGCACGTGTACGCTCCTCTGGCACACCGCCTCGGTATGCAGAAAATCAAGCAGGAGCTGGAAAATCTCTGTATATCTTACCTCGACCCCATAGGATATGAGGAGGTACAGTCGTACATAAAGGAAAAATACGGAGAAAACAAGGGATTTATAGAGAGCGTAACCGCACAGGTTGAAAAAAAGCTTAAGGAAAACGGTATAAATTTTGAGCTTAAGGGACGGATAAAGTCCGCGTACAGCATATACCGAAAAATGTATAATCAAAATAAAAGCTTTGACCAGATATACGATTTTTACGCTATGCGGATTATAGTCGATACGGAGCTTGAGTGCTATACGGCCCTCGGTCTTATCCACGAGATGTTCAAGTCCGTTCCGGGTCGCTTCAAAGATTATATATCGACTCCGAAGCCTAATATGTACCGCTCTCTGCATACAACGGTTATAGGAAGCGACGGAATACCATTTGAGGTGCAGATAAGAACGCAGGAAATGCACAGGGTTGCCGAATACGGTATAGCCGCTCACTGGAAATACAAGTCGGGCGAAAAGGCCGGCGAGGATATCGACAAAAAGCTCGAATGGATCTCAAGACTTATAGAAACCGAAAGCGGCGCAAAGGATTCCGACGAATTTATCAATGCGCTTAAAACCGATATTTTTCAGGACGAAACCTTTGTATTCACCCCCAAGGGCGATGTGCTGGCACTTCCGCAGGGAGCAACGCTTATAGATTTTGCATATTCCATTCATTCGGGTGTAGGCAACTCGATGATCGGAGCAAAAATAAACGGAATGATAGTGCCGATAGATACCTGCCCCCAAACGGGAAATATCGTTGAAATACTTACCTCGTCCGCTTCAAAAGGACCGAGCCGCGATTGGCTGAATATAGTCAAGACAAGCGAGGCTCGAACGAAAATACGCGCCTGGTTCAAAAAGGAAAAACGCTCGGAAAATATCGTTGCGGGCAAAGCAATGGTCGACGCGGAATTTAAACGCTGGAAGCATGCGTATACCGATACGCAGCGCAACGAGATTGTTGCGGCTGTCGGACAGAGAATAGGCTATAATAGCGCCGATGACTTGTACAATACGTTGGGCTATGCAGGAATATCTATGTCCAAGATAGCCCTTAAGCTGCACGATGAATTTGAAAAAATCGTAGCGTTGGCGGAGCCTGAACCGAAGGCAGAGATTACCGTTGACGACATAAAGACCAATGCTCCGAGAAATATTAAGAGCAGCGGCGGCATAGTGGTTGACGGGGAATACGGCTGTCAGGTCAAATTTGCAAAATGCTGTAATCCTCTTCCGGGTGACAGTGTTGTCGGATTTATCACGAAAGGCTACGGCATTTCGATTCATAAGCAGGATTGCCGCAATTTGCTTGCAATGTCCGAAATTCCCGAAAATGCAGACAGAACGGTTGAGGCCCATTGGGAGTCGGGCGCGGGCAGCTCCGCTCAGGATATGTACGAAGCACAGCTTACCGTATATGTTGCCGACCGCCTCGGCATTGTTGCCGATATCTCGGTTGCACTTTCGGATATGAGAGTATACCTCCTGCAGATCAATACCACAAAGAGCGGAAGCGGAAAAATGGCGATAAATTTGAAAATAAGCTGTAAAAACGTGGAGCATTACCGTTCGATAGTATCCCGTCTTAAGTCAATAGACGGAGTTGAGGACGTTACGAGAGGATTTTCATAATATGATAGCAGTAATACAAAGAGTGTCGTCGGCGTCGGTTACGGTAGACGGCGGAACGGTCGGAGAGTGCGGACGGGGCTTATGCGTGCTTCTCGGAGTTGCGGAGGGAGACAAGGAGGAGGACGCCGACGCGCTCTGCCGAAAAATACTCAATTTGAGAATTTTTGCAGACGAAAACGGTAAAATGAACAGGTCGCTTACAGATATCGGCGGAGAGATGCTTGTCGTGTCGAATTTCACTCTTCTTGCCTCATACAAAAAGGGCAGCCGCCCCGACTATATGAATGCGGCAAAGCCCGGCGAGGCAAATCGGCTCTACGAATATTTTGCCGATCGCTGCCGCCTATCCGTTCCCGTTGAGTGCGGAATGTTCGGCGCGGATATGAGGGTTGATATAAACGGAGACGGCCCCGTTACGATAGTTATGGACAGCAGGGTGCTGTTAAATAAGTAAAAGGAATGTAATACGGTATGAATATAAAAATCGACTCTCCGATAAATAAATACTACGTTCAAACCTTGGGAATGATATTCTTCCCGGGGGAGTATTTCGGCGGCGGCGAGGAAGAAAACGAAAATGCTCCGTCGCTGTTCGTCAGAACGCGTGAGCTGGAAAACGGCGTATCCGCGTATGCGGAGACGTCATTTGAAGGCAGGACGGCGCACGCGGAGTATACCGCGGAATATTCGGCTCTCCGCTCGTCGGAAAGAACGCTGAAGCTCGCCGTCGGCGGCGCGGTCATAACGGCAATGGGAGAGCTTGTCGGCTACCGTCCCGCCTGGGGTATGCTTATCGGCGTCCGCCCCTCCAAGGTGGCAAGCGAAATGCTTAACGCGGGAATAAGCAAGACGAGGGTAAAGAAAATACTTAACTCCGATTATATGGTAATTCCCAAAAAGGCGTCGCTTGCAACAGACATTGCGGTGACGGAAAAAAGAATAGTCGGGGAGCCGTCGGCAAAGGACTGCAGTGTATACGTGTCCATTCCGTTTTGCCCGACAAGATGTACGTACTGCTCGTTTGTATCTTATACTTCGAAGCGGCTTTTGTCGCTTATTCCCGCATATCTCGAAAAGCTGAAAAAGGATATAGCGGATAATTTCAATACAATAAATAAGCTGGGACTTCGCGTTCGAACCGTATATATAGGCGGCGGTACTCCGACCATTCTTGACGAAAAACAGCTTGAGGAGCTGCTTGCCTGTATCTCGTCCCATACGGATACGGACAAGTTGGACGAGTTCACGCTTGAGGCGGGACGTCCCGATACGATAACTGCCGAAAAATTCGCGATAGCCCGTGCATACGGAGTAACGCGTGTAAGCGTCAATCCGCAGAGCCTTTGCGACGGAGTGCTTGAGGGTATAGGACGCAGTCATACGGCAGACGATTTCTTCAGAGCATACGATATTGCAAAGCAATCGGGAATAAGGGCGGTAAACGTTGATTTGATAGCAGGCTTGCCGGGAGACAGCTTTAAGCAGTTTTCGGCTACGGTCGATAAAATAATTTCTCTTGAGCCCGAAAATATAACCGTGCATACATTCTGCGTCAAAAAAAGTGCGGAAATACTGAAGCAAAATTCACATGTTTATTCCGTAAGAGGCGGAGACGCGGGAAAGTGCGTCGATTATTCGCAAATAAAAATCCAGCAGGCGGGACTTATACCGTATTATATGCATAGGCAGAAGAATACGGTGGGAAACTATGAGAACGTAGGCTTTGCACTGCCCGGATACGAGGGACTGTACAACATTTATATGATGGAGGAGATACATTCCATTTTTGCCGCCGGCGCGGGAGCCGTTACAAAGCTGGTCGATAATACGGGTTCATACGGAAGCTCTGGAAACATAGAGCGACTTTTCAGACATAAATATCCCTACGAATATTTGGAGGAGGATAAGAATAATATTTTTGAAGAAGCCGCGACGGAGTTTTACAAAAAACACAATATGATATGAGCATCGCTTCGTTTCGGACGAAAGGAGTTATGAGCATATGGATTTGAAAAATTATATACTTGAGTGCGACGGGATTTTCAAAAGACGGCTTATGAGCATTGCCGAGGAACTGAACGCCGGAGAAGCAAAGCTGATAAGCCTTTCAGGACCGACGTGCTCGGGAAAAACGACGGCGGCTGCTATGCTTGAGAAAAATATCGAGGCATACGGCGGAGAGGTACATACGGTGTCAATCGACGATTTTTATTACGGTCGGGATTACCTTCATTCGCTGTCGGTTCAAAAAGGAAATGCGGATATAGATTACGACTCGGAGAATACGATTGATCTTGAAGCTCTTGAAAGTTTTGTAAGTGAGGTTATGACGGGAAAAGAGGCTCATTGTCCGATTTTTGATTTTTCAAGCGGAAGCAGAACGGGATACCGCACGTACAGAGCAGAGAAAAACGACGTTTTCATTTTTGAGGGAATACAGGCAATATATCCGAAAATAAAGGCAATTCTCGATCCTTACGGTACGGTAAGCGTTTATATTGCGCCGTTAACTTCCGTAACGGCGGGAGGACAAACGTTCTTGCCGAATGAAATAAGGCTGATGAGACGCTTGGTGCGCGATTCCAATTTTCGCGGAGCCGACGCGCTGTTCACCTTAAAGCTTTGGCAGAGCGTCAGACTTAACGAGGAGGTCAATATTTTTCCTTACGTCGATGCCTGCCAATACAAAATAAATTCCACGCACGACTATGAGATAGGCGTACTGAAGCCGTATCTCGAAAAAATTTTGCCGCCTGTGCGAGACTGTGCGGACTTTGGCGGTACGGCTGAAGAAATTCTTTTGAAGATAAAGAATACAGCCGATATCGACAGTGCACTTATACCGAAAAATTCAATGTACAAAGAGTTTGTATAAAAACGCCGAAACCTTTGATTACATAGCCTTATACGCGTAACCGTCGGAATACACCGCGATCAGCGCGAATAAGCTTTTATTGCGGCGTCGAATCAGCCGCAAATGCGTGAAGGCGGGTGTATTCGGTGAAAAGCATAAAAAAAGACAAATACGCGACGGCGTCAAGCGAGCGTACCTTCATTTCCGGTGTACTTATACTGACCGTTTCGACCGTAATTGTAAAAATAATAGGTCTTGCTTATAAAATCCCCCTTCTTTCCGTGCTCGGCACGGACGGAAAGGGGTATTTCAACACTGCATAAGAAATATTTGCTCTTCTTTGCGGTATATCCACGTCGGGAATGCCCGTTGCGGTTTCGATGCTCATTGCCTCGGCAAGAGAGGCGGGGTGTGAAGGAAAAATACGCGGGATATACAAAACGTCGTCGGCGATACTGCTTACAAAGGGAGTCCTTTTTTCTTCCGGGCTGGCTCTGCTTGCCGCGCCGATTGCGCGCGCCGTCGGAAATCCGCATTCGTATTTTGCCGTAATTGCCATATCTCCCGCCTTGCTTTGTTCCTGTATTTCAGGAGCCGTCAGAGGCTATTTTCAGGGATGCAGGATTATGCTTCCCACTGCCGTTTCACAGCTTACCGAGGCACTCGGAAAGCTACTGCTCGGCGTTTCCTTTGCGGCTGTTGCGGTGAGGGCGGGTATGGGCGTCGAGGTCGCGGCGGCATTTGCCGTTCTCGGCGTGTCGCTCGGAGGAATGGTTTCCGCACTGTATCTGCTTATCAGAAAGCGTGCGGAGTCGCGCGGTAAGAGCGGCACGGCTTCAAAAACGGAAAAAAATAAAAATTATTTTTTCGAGCTCCTGCGTATTTCGCTACCGATAACGGTTTGTTCGACTTTAACGGGCTGTACGCGCGGTATAGATATGACGCTGATTATGCGCCGTCTCGGAGATATAGGCATAAGCTCTGCCGAGGCAAACAGAATATACGGAGCGTATACTACGCTGGCACTTCCGATTTTCGGGCTTGTTCCCGCATTTATCCCGCCCATTACCGAAAGCCTGATTCCGCGTCTTTCAGCGGCAATAGAGGCAAAGCACGGAGCGGAGGAGGTTCGCGCCGTGTCGGGAGCCGCAAGACTGACAGCTTTTGTGGCTATGCCGGCTTCAATGGGAATTACGCTGTATTCAAGGCAAATAATTTCTTTGCTTTTCGGAGATAAAACGGAGGCTGTCGCCGTCGCCGCGCCGCTTTTGTCGTTATTGGGCTTATCGGTCGTTTTTTCCTGTCTCATAACGGCAACAAATGCGGTTTTGCAATCGTACAGACGTGTGCTTCTGCCCATAATTTCACTTGGAATCGGAGCCGTGATTAAGGCTGTCGGAGCCTATATCCTTATAGGTATACCGACCGTCGGCGCTATGGGAGCGCCGATAAGTACTTTATTTTGCGACGCCGCGGTTTTGGCACTTAATCTTTGTTTTGTATCGCGGAGCCTTAAGGGAAGAACGGGAATACTGTCTCAATTGCCAAAGCCATTTTTTGCCTCGGTTTTGGCAATGCTTGCGTCTTTTTCGATATTTATTTTTCTCTGCGAACACTCGCTTGAAGAAAAATTTGCGTTTTTGGCGGCATTTGCCGTTGCCGCGGCGGTATACCTTATATTTTGTATTCTGCTCGGCGTTATAAATAAAGAAGATATTAAAGCCGTAAAAAGGAAAAATAAAGAATAAAACAAAGGAGAAAAATAAAATGACCGCAGAAGAAAAAACAGAGTATCTGCTCGGAAAAGAAAAATACGGACTTGACGACCTTGTAACCGTTGTCGAGGTTTTGCGTTCCGAAAAAGGATGTCCTTGGGACAGGGAGCAGGATCACAAATCCATACGCAAGGATTTTATCGAGGAAACCTACGAGGCTATCGAGGCGATAGATACAGAAAATCCGATATTGCTTCGTGAGGAGCTCGGAGACGTACTGCTTCAGGTCGTTTTCCATTCGCAGATAGAAACAGAGCGGGGAAGTTTTACTTTTGACGACGTGGCAAACGATATATGCGTTAAGCTTATACACAGACATCCGCACGTTTTCGGAGACGTTGTTGCCGAAACAAGCGATAAGGTGCTGTCAAATTGGGAAAAGATAAAGAGTGACGAAAAGGAACGTAAAACCGTTACCGACAAGCTCCGCGCCATACCGCCGATGCTTCCCGCGCTGATGCGCGCCGAAAAGGTCGGAAAAAAGGCAGTATGCTTCGATTTTGAAAATACGGAACAAATTATGGATAAGGTATGCGAGGAGCTTGCCGAGCTGTCGGAAGCAATGAGCGAAGGAACTCACGATAAAATCGAGGAGGAGGCGGGAGACCTGCTTCTGACCGTCACGTCTCTTTGCCGAAAGCTCGGTATCGATGCGGAGCACGCGCTGAGCAAGGCAACCGATAAATTCATAAACAGATTTGAGCTTCTGGAAAAAGAGGCGGATGTCCGCGGAATTGACGTAAAATCGGCGTCAATGAGCGAGCTTGACGGTATTTGGGACGAAATTAAACATAAAAATACTCTATCCGAAAAAAATTTGGAAAAAAAGCAAAAAAACTCTTGTAATTGACGGAAAAGTATGGTATAATCAGTATTGCATAAAAAACGAGGTTGATTTCCTCGAAAATAAAAAGAAAAGGAAAGGTGAAACCATTATGAACAAGACACAGCTTGTAGACGCAGTTGCCGAGAAGGCAGGCATAAAGAAGAAGGAGGCTGAAGCAGCCGTTAACGCTATGACCGATGTTATTGCAGAGGCTCTCAAGGCAGGCGATAAGGTTCAGCTTATCGGCTTCGGTACGTTTGATGTTAAGGAGACCGCAGCAAGAGACGGACGCAACCCCAGAACCGGCGAGACGATAAAGATTGCCGCTTCCAAGAGACCCGTTTTCTCCGCAGGCAGCGCACTTAAGAACTCCATCAACTGATTTTGCAAATCGGGCGGCGTTTGAATTACGCCGCCCGATTTAAAATAAGAGGATAAAATGAGACTTGACAAATATCTGAAGGTATCGAGAATAATAAAAAGAAGAACCGTTGCGAACGACGCGTGCGATGCGGACCATGTAACCGTAAACGGCAGGCGCGCAAAGGCGTCTTACGACGTAAAGGAAGGCGACGTTCTTGAAATTGCGTTCGGACAGCGCACGCTTAAGCTTCGTGTTAAACTGGTAAAGGATAACGTGGCAAAGTCCGATGCCGCCGATATGTACGAAATAATAGAGGAATAAAGCCTTCGGCTGAATACGGCAAAGCATTAAAAAATGCCTTGCCGTATTTTTATCGAAAAACGGTTTGTTGGGGGCATTTTTTAACTTTGGTCTGCATATAATATATCAAAAAGCATATGGAGGAAAATATGCAAAACGTACAGCAGGGAAAAGAGAGAACGCTTTGCCTGAAGGCAAGGCGGGAGCTTAACGTCGAGGGTGTACGAGAGGTCGTCAGCTTTGATGAAAACGGAGCGGTCGTAATTACGGAGGACGGAGAGCTGACGGTGGAGGGGACGGGAGTAAAAATCGCGAATCTTGACGCCGCGGGCGGAGAAATACAGATAACGGGAAAAATAGACGCGATAATATATTCGGAGGAGCCGTCCGAAAAGAAAAAGGGACTTAAGGCGCGTTTGTTCGGGTGAGCGGATATGGAAATATCGCCGCTCGGTCAGGCATATCTTCTGCTCCTTTGCGTAATTTTCGGACTGTCGCTCGGCGCATTTTACGATCTGTTCCGCGCCGTAAGATACGCTGTTATGCCGAAAAGAGCGGCAGCTGCGGTAATACGCTTTATCGGAGATTTTCTTTTGCCCGTGTCGGCAGGTGCGGGTATAATTATTCTTTGCTATTATTTTAACAAAGGTGAGCTGCGCTTTTTTGCTGTGCTCGGACTTGCCGCAGGCTTTTTTCTGTGGCGCACCGCCGCGTCACGTATTTTTATAGCCGTCGTTCGGCGTATTATACGCGCCGTATTCGACGCCGTTCGATTTATCTTAACACCTTTGGTCAAATTATTTAAATATTTGGTGAACGCAATCAAAAAAAACATATATTTTATGCAGAAGGTACTTGAAAAAAACGCAATTCTGGTGTATAATATAAATATGAAAAGAGCGATACTGAAAAAATCGCGCGGCGGATTTATAAAGGAACGTAAAAAATAAAGGAGATAATATGGCAAGAGGAAAATATTTTGCGGACAGACGGTCGGCGGTATCTGTTATAATAAAAATTTTTCTTGCTCTGCTGTTCATTTTTGCAGTTGCCTTCTTCCTGCAAAGCATAATGAAATATAACGAAATAATGGACGAAAAGGAAGAGAAGGAAAAATACATAGCGGAGCTTAACGATGAAATAGACAGGCTCGAATATCTTGTCGACGCACCTCTTGACGACGCATATAAAATAAGAGTTGCCCGAGAAAAGCTCGGAATGTGCTTTCCCGACGAAATTATTTACCACACGGAGCTTGACTGACGCAAAAAACGAAAGGAAACTGAACTATGAAACCATCAAACGCGGCCGAATACCTTTTTCACGAGGGAACAAATTACAGAGCCTACGAATATCTCGGCGTTCACCCGAACGGAGACGGCGGATTCGTTTTCCGCGTTTGGGCACCTAATGCCGAGGCAGTTTCGGTTGTAGGCAGCTTCTGCGGCTGGAATGACGGTATCGCTATGAAAAAAAGCTCCGATGGCGGTATCTGGGAATGCAAAACGGACAGGGCGGGGCTTGGCGATATATATAAATACAAAATAACCGGCAAAAACGGAATACACCTGAAAACCGACCCGTACGGCTTTGCCTGTGAGTGTCCGCCCGCAACCGCAAGTATGATTGCGGATATTTCGGGCTACGAATGGCGGGATGAAGGCTGGCTTAAGCGCCGCCGAAAAATGGCGGGGAAAATGTACGGAGAGCCGATGAATATATACGAGGTTCATCTCGGCTCCTGGAAAAGACATTCCGACGGCAGCTATCTGAGTTATGCAGAGCTGGCGGAGGATTTGGCTCCGTATATCAAGCAAATGGGATATACGCACATAGAGCTTATGCCTGTATCGGAGCATCCTTTTGACGGCTCGTGGGGTTATCAGGTCGGCTGTTATTATTCGCCTACGTCAAGATACGGTTCTCCCAAGGACTTTATGGCTTTTGTGGATTCAATGCACGAGGCGGGAATCGGCGTTATACTCGATTGGGTTCCCGCTCATTTTCCCAAGGACGAACACGGTCTTTACGAATTTGACGGACAGCCTCTCTACGAATATCAGGGAGCGGACAGAATTGAGCACAGCGGCTGGGGGACGAGACGCTTTGACGTCGGGCGCAATGAGGTTGAGTGCTTTCTTGTCTCCAACGCCTCGTTTTGGATTGAGCGGTATCATATCGACGGTCTGCGCGTTGACGCGGTGGCTTCTATGATTTATCTCGATTACGATAAAATGCCCGGGGAGTGGATTCCGAACGTTTACGGGGACAACCGCTGTCTCGAGGCAATTGCGTTTTTCCGCAAGCTTAATTCGCACATCAAGGGAGCCTTTCCCGACGTGCTGATGATAGCCGAGGAGTCCACCGCGTGGGCGAACGTTACGACGTTCGAGCGCGACGGTCTCGGCTTCGATATGAAATGGAATATGGGCTGGATGAACGACACTCTGTCATATGCCGAGCTCGATCCCGTATACAGAAAATATCACCACTGCAAAACGACGTTTTCGCTTACCTACGCTTTCGGCGAAAAGTTCATTCTTCCGATTTCGCACGACGAGGTCGTGCACGGAAAAAAATCGTTTCTCGATAAAATGAGCGGAGATTATTGGCAAAAGTTTGCAAATACGCGTGCCGTTATGGGATATATGATGACGCACCCCGGCAAAAAGCTTATGTTTATGGGCGGCGAAATAGGTCAGTTCCGCGAATGGGATTACGAGGGCTCCGTGGAGTGGTTTCTGCTCGATTACAATTCGCACGCAAGGCTCCAGCTTTATACCGCTGAGCTTAACGGTCTGTATCTCGAACGTCCCGAGCTTTGGCAGGTGGACGGCTCGTGGGACGGCTTTAAATGGATAGACGCGGACAACTCCGATCAGAGCATTCTTTCGTACAGGCGGATTGACGCCGAGGGAAACGAGCTTGTTATCATAATTAATTTTACCCCCGTTGCTTATGAAAATTTCCGTATCGGAGTTCCGATGGCGGGAACATATAAAGAAATTTTCAATTCCGACGCCGAAAAATACGGCGGGAGCGGAGTAATAAATACCGTTGACAGAAAAAGCGAAAAAATCGAATGGAACGGGCTCGGCGATTCAATCGTTCTGCGTGTTCCGCCGCTTGGAATGACTGTTCTGCGCCTCACGGAAGAGAAAAAACGGGGAGAAAAAGAAAGGACGAAAAATAAAAGCATACGCCCGACGGGCGTATGAGAAATTCGGCAAGGTCTGTTATAACGTAAAATATATAAATCATCAGGAGGAAAAATATGTTCAGGAAAAAGGAATGTGTCGCTATGCTGCTTGCAGGCGGACAGGGAAGCAGGCTTTACGCGCTTACGGAGAAAAACGCCAAGCCTGCCGTGCCGTTCGGAGGTAAATACCGTATCATAGACTTCACTTTGTCGAACTGTGTCAATTCGGGTATAGATACTGTCGGAGTTCTTACTCAGTATCAGCCTCTTATGCTCAATGATTATATAGGCAACGGCTTGCCGTGGGATCTCGACCGCGCATACGGCGGAGTTAAAATACTGCCTCCGTATCAGGGAAAAAAGGGAGCCGATTGGTATAAGGGAACGGCAAATGCCATATACCAGAATCTGCAGTTTATAGACAGGTATAACCCCGAATATGTGGTTGTTCTTTCGGGCGACCATATTT
>CAYVLG010000009.1:0-16134 GCA_964452345.1 uncultured Lachnospiraceae bacterium | reverse complement strand
CATACCCTTTTGTGCCTTGCAGCGCAGCGGAAAGGAATGGTCATAAAAATGAAAATACAGCTTTCCGACAGCTTCAGCTATAAGCGGCTGTTGGCTTTTACTCTGCCGTCGATGGTTATGATGATATTTACATCAATATATAGCATTGTAGACGGATTTTTCGTATCAAACTATGTGGGTAAATCCCCGTTCGCCGCAGTAAACTTTATAATGCCCGTGCTTATGATTCTCGGTGCAATAGGCTCGGTATTCGGAGCGGGCGGTTCGGCACTTATAGCAAAAACACTCGGTGAAGGCAAACGCGATAAGGCGAACAGCCTTCTCTCTCTGTTTGTCTGTGTATCCGTCATTCTCGGCACGGCAATAGCGATAATCGCAATAATATTTATCCGTCCGATCGCCGTACTGCTCGGAACCGAGGGAGAAATGCTCGAATACTGCGTGCAGTACGCCCGTATCATTCTGTGTACACTCCCGTTTCAGATACTTCAGTACGAATTTCAAAGCTTTTTCATAGCAGCGGAAAAACCGCATATAGGACTTGCCGTAACGGTTGCCGCAGGCGTATCGAATATGGTGCTCGACGCACTGCTCGTCGCGGTTATTCCTCTCGGCATTGTCGGAGCGGCAGCTGCAACGGCAATAAGCCAGCTTGTCGGCGGAAGCGTTCCGATTATATACTTTTATAAGAAAAAAGACGGTATTCTGCACTTCGGCAAGCCGTCATTCGACGGTAAGGCTCTTTTCCAAACGTTTACAAACGGATCGTCGGAATTTCTCTCAAACATTTCAATGTCGCTCGTCGGTATGCTTTACAACATACAGCTTATGAAATATGCGGGAGAAGACGGAGTTGCGGCATACGGTGTCCTGATGTACGTAAGTATGATATTTATCGCACTCTTCTTCGGATATGCAACGGGCGTCGCTCCCGTCATAGGCTATCATTTCGGTGCTCAAAACAAAACGGAGCTGAAAAGCCTTTTGAAAAAAAGCATTATAATAATATCGGTATTCTCCGTTCTCATGCTTGCGTCGTCCATAACCTTATCGGCTCCTCTGTCACGCCTGTTTGTCGGATATGACGAAGCCCTTACCGATTTGACGGTTCACGCATTCTTTGTTTATTCATTCTCATTCCTGTTCTCGGGAATTGCGATATTCGCTTCATCATTCTTTACCGCACTCAACAACGGTCCCATATCGGCACTTATCTCGTTCTTGAGAACTCTCGTTTTCCAAATCATCGCCGTAATAGTGTTCCCTTTAATTTGGGGTATCGACGGAATATGGGTATCAATAGTCGCCGCAGAAATAATGGCATTTATTGTCTCGGTCGTTCTTATAATAGCATTACGTAAGAAATACGAATATTAAAAAAATCACTCATATGCCGATTTAAGGTGTATGAGTGATTTTTTGCGTTTTTCTTTGCTTGCATTCTTTTTCACAAAAAGAATGCAAATAATATATTCGTTCCGAACTGTAAAATTTTTTAGTCGCGTTTTTCTTTGCTTACTTTCTTTTTCACAAAAAGAAAGTAAGTCAGAATTTATCGCTGCCGTCATCGGGAATAACTTCGACAAACGCCTTTATCGCACATTCTATCATATCATCGGTCGGTTCAAGAACCGTTATGTGCTGAAGCCACATACCGGGAGCCGATATTATTCGGGTAAACAAATTTTGTCTTCTGCCCGCAAGCTTTATAAGCTCATATCCGATTCCCATAGTGACGGGCAAAAGCAGTATTTTTATAAGCGTGCGGACAATAGTTATCGGAACACTTCCCGTTATAAGAATAAAAATAGGGTCTATAAAGAATGAAATAAACATTCCGACAAGCAGCATAAGAATAAGAAAAGAGGTTCCGCACCGCGGGTGAAAACGCCTTTGCCGTCTTACATTCTCAACGGTCAAATCCATTCCGTTTTCATAGCAAAATATGGTCTTGTGCTCCGCACCGTGATATTGAAAAGTTCGGCGAATATCCTTCATAAGCGTAACCAAAAGCATATACGCAACAAGCACGGCTATGCGTAAAAGTCCCTCAAATACTGATTTTATCAGCGACGCCGCAGCCATATTGTTCGGCTTCAAAAAAGGCATAAGCTTTGATAAACCGCCGAATATAAACGTAGGAACCATAACGAACAAAAATATCGCCAGCGCAACGCCGAGAACGGTTGCAACAACCATAATCACTGACATAAGCGCGGAGCCGGAACTGCCGTTTTTGCTCTTCTTTTCATCAGCCGAGGAAGCTTCCGCGTCAACGGCTTCACCGTCCACGGCCTCGGTCTTTTTCGGCTCTTCGTCGTCAAGCCCCGCAATTTCTGCGGAACGCATAAGACATTTATAACCCGACACCATAGAAGCAACAAAATTGAACACTCCGCGTATCACGGGAGTTTTGAAAAGCCATCTGTGCTTCGGCTTTTTGTTTTCCCATTTTTCAAGTACTATATCGCCCTCGGGACTTCTTACCGCCATCGCGCTGTGCTTCGGACCTCTCATCATTATTCCTTCTATAAGCGCCTGACCGCCTATCGAGGTCTTTTTTGCACAGTCCGCATTTGTATTACATTTATTTTTACTCAAAACAGCCTCCGTCGTTTCTCATTTATTTCCAAAGCTTTATTTTTCCCTTGCCGTCAATATACCAATAATTTCCGTTCTCCTCCGGCTTTTCGGCAGAATAGAGGTAAAGCTTTGCTTCCGATATTTCCGAATTTCCGTGCTTATCCGCAAATATCGCCTCAAAACCTTCCTCATCTCCGTAAAAATATACCGTCTTAACCGCGTCACAGGCTATAAACGCACTGTTCGCCAATTTTACTCCATCGTGCATTACTATATATACGATTGCCGAACAATCCTCAAAAGCATTCTCGCCTATTTTTTCAAGCGTACTCGGAAGCTTCAGCTCGGTAAGACCCGTACAGCCGCCGAAACTTTGAGCGGATATCTCCGTCAATCCCTCTCCGAATGTAACCGACGTTAAACCGTCACATCCGAAAAACGCACTTTCGCCGACCGACGTCAAGGCACCGTTAAGCTCTATTTCTATTCCGCCGCAATCCTTAAACGCATTTTTTCCTACCGACGTCACGGTCTCGGGAACAATAATTTCGGTTATACTGTCGGAGTCCTTTCCTTCAAATACACCGTCTCCTATTCCGACTACCGTAAGACCCTTAATAACACTCGGAACACGTATAACGTCGGAAAAATCGTATACCATAGCTGAAATAACAGCCTGACCTTCGGCACCCTCGACCGCATAATACTTAAACACCGTCGCCGCATCTATCCATTTTGCAGTCAAGGTAATATCAGACTTGACCGCCGTATCGAAATTCCATTCTTTACCGTCATTCTGCCAACCGTCAAATATATATCCCTCGCGAATCGGCTCTGTCGGAGCTGATATTTTTCCTCCCTCAAGAATCTTTACGGCTTCGGTCGCACTGCCGCCAGCGGAATTAAATGTTACCGTATAATACAGCGCATCCGATGTTTCGCCGTCACTGCCGTTTTTGCAAGAGCATACCGCAAGCAATACAGCCAAAAGCACAGACACCGATATTAAAATCTTTGTTTTTTTCATTTTTCCTCCGCTTTCCCGCATTAATCATATCCGTATCTAATTATATATTGTTCACTGCAATTTGTCAACACTCCACAACAATTATTCACTTAAAATTCATTTTAAATCGGAAATATTTTTCAATCACGTTTTTCTTTGTTTATTTTCTTTTTTACAAAAAGGAGTACAAACATTATGATATGGTACAATCTATAAATTTTTTCAGTCGCGTTTTTCTTTGCTTACTTTCTTTTTCACAAAAAGAAAGTAAGTCAAAAGCCGTTCTTTTTTCCTTTAATACGCCAAAAAACACGGCGGATAAGCTCAATCGGAAATACGGATAAGGACAGAAGCAAGGTATATGCAAGTTCAGCACCCGTCAAGGGAACGGTGCGAAGAACACTGCCGCCGAGATAAATAAAAATTATTTGAACAGAGGCTATTAAAAGCATTATCGCCATAAATACGGGATTTTTGGAAATTCCCGACAGCATTTTCAGCCTGTCGGAACGGCAGTTAAAGCAATTGAAAACAGAAGTAAAAATAAACAAAGCAAAAAATGCAGTCAATAGATATGCATTATCTGCGGAATATCTGAAATGAGCCATAACCTCGGACGATAAAAGAAACATTACACATAAAGCAATAGTAAATCCGCCGAGAATTACTATTTGATTTATCATATATCCGTTAAGTATAGGCTCGTCGCGCCTCTTCGGCTTCTCCTTCATACACAGCGGAGACGGCGCCTCACCCGCAAAAGCAAGACCGCCCAAGGTGTCCATTATAATATTAATCCAAAGCATCTGAACTACCGTAACGGGCGCGTCTATTCCGATAAACGGTCCTATCATCGAAATGCCGACAGCACAAAAATTCATCATCAGCTGAAGGGTTATAAATTTTCTTATGCTTTTGAAAATATTGCGTCCGTATAAAACAGCCTTTACAATAGAAGCGAGATTGTTGTCAAGTATTATTATATCTCCCGCATCCTTTGCAACATCCGTTCCGCTTCCCATTGCAAAACCTATGTCCGCACATTTTAGAGCCGGAGCGTCATTTATACCGTCCCCCGTCATACCGACAACAAGCTCCTTGCTTTGGGCTATTCGTACCAAACGACTCTTATCCGTCGGAAGGACGCGGGCAACGACCGCAATACGCGGCAATATATCCGAAATTTCCGAATCGGTCATACGCGAAAGTTCTTCACCGTCAAGTACAAGCCTCCGTTCACCGCTTATAATTCCGCAGCTGCGCGCAATTGCCGACGCAGTCTCCTTTGAATCTCCCGTTATCATTACAACTCCGATTCCGGCACCGCGCAGCTCGGATACCGATTTACGCGCCGATACCCTCAAAGGGTCTCCCAACGAAACGGCGCAAACAACGGTCAGCTCCGGCAAAGAATACGCGGTAACTTTTCCTTCGGTAACTGCCGATATAATCACCCGTTTGCCGTCGGAGCACATTTCGGATATTTTTTCTTCAAAGTGCTTTTTGACGTTGACATAGTCCGTATACGTGCCGTCGGGAAGAATACACCTCGACGCATACGGTAAAAGTCTTTCCGGAGCCCCCTTTACAAACGACAGCTCACGTCCGCCGCGCCGCACGGTCGCCGACGAATATTTTATCGCACTGTCAAACGGTACGCGTTTCGTTACGTTCGGTCTGTCTACCGTACAATAATCCGATATATTTTCAAGTAAAGCTCTGTCCGTCCCGTTTCCGCCAATCGGCACTCCGCCGACAAGCTCCGAACCCGTATTGCATCGGCAGGCATCTGCGTAAAGACGTCCGACGACGCAATATCTTCGCATAAGCGAAGATACGCCGGTTAATTCCGTGCCGTCGGAAAGAACAAACCCGCAAACCGACATTTTGCCTTCGGTAAGCGTACCCGTTTTATCTGTAAAAAGTATATTCATACTCCCCGCCGCCTCAATGCCGACAGGCTTTCTGACAAGAACATTGTCCCGCACCATTCGGCGTATATTCGATGACAGCACAACCGCTATCATCATAGGCAATCCTTCAGGCTTTGGAAATTATGGCGTTGCTGAATACGTATAAGGAGGACATAAAAATGTCCAACAAAAAAATTAATCCCTCTATGCTGCGCAAGGTGCGCTACCGTTACGTTCCCGTTCAGGAAGCTATCACAGACGACGAAGGCAACAGACAGATTACCTACGGCTTAAGTGTGCGAACCGTCGAAGACGAAATTATTTACATATCCGACGTTTCGACCGACTTTGAGGAAATTGCCAAGCTTGCCGACGTTTGCACCGAAAAAGGTCTTGAGCCGATACATCTCGGCGACGTCATCGAGGATTTTCTTGCCGAAGGCAGTTTGACCCTTGCGTAAATAATCCGCTGTGGGGAGCTATTTGTTGAAAAATCAACAAATAGCTCCCCACTTTTGATTTTAATTACTATTACATATTTTGATTTTTATATTTTTAAAAAACTATTGACAAATCCGGATAAAAAGTGTATAATAAAAGCAAAGAAGGGGCGCCGATGACGGTTGTTTCCTTCCGTTTGGGTTAAAAAGATAACCGCCTACGTTCGGAAGTAGAGGCGGTTATCTTTTTTGTTTACTTACGGTTGTTTTTGAAAAACGCCGCAAGAGCGATAAGTACCATACAGAACGCAAAAAGCGCTTCGTAAGTTACCACGACTGACAAAGGTGCGAATGAAAAATATCATAGGCACCACTCCTTCCTTTGTGTATTCGGAAGGAGAAAGAGCTTGCTCCTTCCGTTGAAAAAACTAAAGAAGGAAGCAGCAGCCGCCGTTTTGGCGGGGTCTGTAACGCCGACCCAAATCCCCGCGGGTATTGATACCAAATAGATTATATCACGTTTGCCGAAATATGTCAATACTTTTGGGGACGCAATTCACGCTTTTTTGAAAAAAGCGACAACGCATCCTCGCGTCCCCAAAAGCAACAAACGCGTCTCAGCGTCCATACAAGTAATCAAAATTCGATAACATAACTGTCGTCTATTTCCGATACAACCGTATTCCACATTGCAAGCACCTCGCGCAAAAGATTCGAGAACGGCAGACCCGTAAGCTCCGACATTGCCTTGAGTACGGCGTACACCGTTTTCATTACGCTATCCGTATCGCCGTCGATAATTTTGAAAAGCCCCGTCATTGCCGAACCTATCGATTTGATAAACGCGGTATCCATTCTGTTTGAATAGTACACGCCAAGCTCCGTACCGAGGACGCGGTTTGCAATTATCTCCAACAGCGCGGAGAATTCCTTGACTATCGGCAGCTTGTTCACGGGGTTAAGCTCGGAGAGCACGTTTTCAAAAAGTTCGTTAAGGTATTTTTCGTAAAGCTCCCTGTCGCCGCCGTCATCACGCATAGCGTCGGGCAGTGCCTCGACGACAGCCTGCGCGACCGCGCTTAAGCAAAACACAAGCACGGGCTTTGCCATTGTCCGCGCAAAGCTTTTTATACCGATTTTTCCGCCCGCTCTGCGCTTATCCGTAAGCTTTACGAAAGCCGACTGCACGGTATTGTACGCCAGCGTCGGCTCCGCCATAAACGCACCGAACACCTGCGCCGTACCGCTCTCGCTCCTCATAAATTCGGAGCGCGTAAGTACGCTGTCCACAACCTGCGTTTTATATATCACGTCGCGGAGCAGTGCCGCCGTATGCCGCTTGAACTCCGCGGAATTGTATTCGAGCGTCGGACGCTCTTTTTTTATTCTGCGCTCACAGGCAAGCCATAAAAGCCCGACCGTAAGATCGTCTCCCCATTCGGCTCCCTTCATCGTCGCCTCGGCGATTCTTCTCTTTACCGTCTGCGATTGCTTTATCTGCGTTTTCAGCGGAGTTGCCGTATCCAGCGAATGGAAACCCATCGCCTTCCACAAAACCATCGGACAATTTTCCTTCGCTTTTTTATACGCGCGGATTATTTTTTCGGGCTGCAGCACCGCCGACCCGATATCTCCTGCGTCCAAAACGTTTAGTGCGCGCCAAAGCGACGTTGGCTGAAGCAGTGCAACCCGCAAATTTCCCGCAACGTGCGCCATCTTGTAGTTTGATATCATATTTTTTGAGAATGCGCCTCCGCGGCCGACTGCCGCCGCTCCGTTCACATCACGTATAAAGCCGTCGATATAACGCACCGCACCCCTGCCGTATGCCGATTCAAGCGACGCACGGAGCGTCTTTTTTTCTTTAGGCGCGCCGTTTTCTCCCTCTGCCTCATAGGAATAATTATACCATTTCATTAGATCAAGCAGAGGAAGTGCCAGAGAATGGTAGCTCGCCATATCGCTCATATGATCCGAGAACACGTCGAAAATATCGCGTATCAAGATACGTCCGTTCGCTCTATCGGAAACCGAGTTGAGAGATGATATATTCAGCAATGAGCGCCTATTGCCTCCTGCGCCGTGCCCGCGCTCGGTTTCTATCGGGAAATAATCCGTATCACCCGACAGCCCTATTCCGTATCTCTTCATATGTATCTCGTCGCCCCACGCGCCTCCGACCTGTGCCATAAATCGGCGGAGACTGTCGGCAACCTCCCTTTGTCTGTCGGTAAGCGTACCCGTTATACGCGCGACGTCCTCTTCGCTCGGTACGAAGTCCGCGGACACGTCTGCAGCTCCGAGCCGTTTATCCTTTTTCTCTGTAAGCTTACGCACGGCGTCCGCATCGAGTGCGTCCACTTTTACTCCGCCGGCATACAAATGCTTTCTCGCCTGACTTCTTTTCTCAAGTGCGTAAAGGCTCATTATCTGCGCCTCGGTCATAAAAATTTCTTTTCCGTTTATCTCGAAGCGGCGTATTTTCCCGCCCCATTCCTTTACCTCGGCTCCCGTATACGTTTTCTCGGCAAAGCGGATTATCCTGTCCATATCGAGTGCCAGCGTATCCTGACCGTCCTTGAAGGCACCGAAAACCGTGGCGGCATCAGAGCCGAGACGCTCAAAGAAGTACTCAGGCGTTGTATTGTCGAAATCGAAGAAGTCTCTGACCGCGTGCCGTTCTCCCGTGCTGTCGCGTCGCAGCATTTTGTCCCACGCGGCAATACATTTTTCGGCGGCGTCGACAACACTCGCGAATCGGGCGTTGGCGACAAGGGAATTTGCCGTTGAAATCGCATGAGAGAGCATACGCATACTGCGGTTTAACGCGCGGAGCGCCGAGACGTCCATAAGCTCCAGAACAGCTCCTTCGGTCGGCATTCCGTCTTTTATCGCCGTCAGACCGTATACCTCCCGCTCCAGCTTTGCCCATTCCTCCGAAAAGCTCTCGGGAAGGTCAAATGTAAAGCCTCCTGCCCCGTCCTCACCTTCAAGACGCGTCAAAAGCTCGCGGACACCGAGCACCGCGCCTTTCATTGCCAGCTCCTTTTTTGTCTGCTCCCCGCCCCCGAGACTTCGGCGCGAGGAAAAATCAATGGCGGTTATCAGCTCCGCGACGGGCTTTTTCAGCGGTTCCGGAATATGATGTTCGGCATTATTTTTGAGAAGAAGCTCGCTCATTTCGGAGGCGCGGCGGCCGATACCGTCTATATAATGCCTCCTCGCCGCATTTTCCGTACGCGCCCGGCTTTTGGCGGCATATTTGCTTCTTTCCGCCTTCTGTGCGGAAAGGACGGCTTTTTTAGTTTCCGCTTCGACAACACGGCGAAGCTCTCCCGCCTCCATTTCGAGCATACGCCTGCGGTATTTTTCCGCCTTCTCCTCGGCGGCCGTTCTGCGGCGGTACAGCTCGTCCATACGGCTGCCTTTTCCGCTCTGCCTGCGCTCGGATCGCAAACGGGCAATCTGAGCATCGAGCCTGTCCGCCTCCGCTTCCCAAAATTCGACGTTTTCCGACATTTTCGCGTATTTTTTGAGACCTTCGACATACTCTCTGTATCCTCCGTAAGCTCCGTCGTCGGAAAATAATTTTTTCAGCATGTCCGACGCATCGGGGGCTTCGGTACGCTCCGAATAAATTTTTTCGGAAAAGCTATTGACGTCTTCCCCGTTTTGGGGTATAATATTATCGGAGAGCTTTGCATTAATAATTTCCAACCACTCATACAGTTGGAGATTCGATTGTGCGAGGCTCTCTTTTCTGTATTTTACGGTCGCTCCGTGCTTTTTGAACAGCTGTGCAAGATAGCTTTTGTGAAGGTCAAACGCCGTAACCACGACATTAAAGTACTCTTTATTATCATCAAACGTTTTAATTGTTTCAAATTCGACGGATATAATCCCCTGTCCGTTTGCGCCGTCGATATGAGTTAAAATCAGCCTGCGGTTTTGGCTCTCCTCTCCCGTCTCTCCGTCGACCGTGGAAATAATGACGTCGGGGTCTGCAAGATATTTGGGAAGCTCCTTTATCACGTCCGCACCGAGCCCGTGATAATGTCCCTCCTGTACTCCGTCCTTACGCACTGCCAAATAAAGCGCGTCGCGTCTCATCAAAATACGTCTGTCACGTCCTCCTTCAATGGAGGACACGATTTTTTGCGGCGTGTGCTCCGCCACGAGGACGAACGGGTACCGCCCCTTTTGCTTCAGGTAATCCGCGTCGCTCACCGTCTCCATACCTTCGGCGGCGTCGGCAAGGCTTTCCCGCTCCGAATATCTAACATCGGAAAAAATTTTTGGAGCTTCCGCAGACTTTTTTTCGGAAAAACCGTTGACATCTTTACCGTTTTGTGATATACTACGCGTGAACCCGTGCTGCGTTCCCCCTAAAGGGACTTGTATCCCACAGGCTTGGAGCTGTTCACGGGTTCTCTTTTCTTTTTTATTATTCTGCAGTCTTACCGGCGCGTCTGAAGAATTTTTTTCAGAAAAGCTATTGACATATTTATTATTTTGTGATATACTGCGTATGAACCCGTATTGCATTCCCCCTAAAGGGACAAGGATCCCACAGGCTTGGAACCATTTACGGGTTCTCTTTTTGTTTTCACAGAGATAAAGTACCGTATCATCCGTTATCAATTTTCCGACGTCGCGCCTTACATTAAGCGTTCTGACCTTTGGTATTACGTTTCCAACACGGTCTCTTGAAACAGTCACTCCTACCATTATCGGCGAACCGCCGACAAAAATATCTCCAAATACGCTTATCGTATTTTCACGCCAGTATTCACTTATTACAATAGGATCTGAAATTACCTTTGGAATTTGCTTAAGCAACTCTTTAGTCATATAGTCGCTGTGCTCAATCATATTCCGTTTCAGCTTATCCACACCGTATCCCAATATTCCCGCAGGTATTCCGACTTTGCAAAGCGGACTGTCCTCGTACAGCCTTCCGACCTTTAAATAGCCGCCGTGACGTGCCGTTTCCCATTTTGACACGGACGACGCATAATATTTGTCCTCTTCAAAATCACTTCGTCGGCTGCTGTACTTTTTTTCGGAAAAATCATTGACATTTTTGCCGTTTTGATATATACTGTTATCGGAGAGCTCCGCATTAATAGTTTCCGACTGCTCATACCGTCGGAGATTCGATTGTGCGTCGCTCTCTTTCTTTTTATCTTCAATATTTTTCTCACGCACGGCGAGCAGTGCGCTGTCGAACCGAGTCTGCAGCTCGGAAACGAACTCAGCTCCCGAAGCTGCCGCCGCCATCGCCTCCGAGGTTCGCGACTTGAGCTTCAGCATACGTTCAAAAAACTCAGCAATACGCGACAAAAGCTCCCGTACAGCCTCGGCAAAACCGCTCGCCGCACGTTCATCGCGGGAGTTAAGCTCGGTCATCAGCTCCGAAAGCGTATCCGACGACGATAACCTGTCCTCACTTGCACGCGCAACAAGCTCCTCCATCGCCTCCTCGCGCGACAGCCTTCTTCCCCGCTCCGCGTAGCTCTCGAGCACAGCCTCCACAGCCTCGTCAAGGTCATAGTTTACGTCACGCTCCAGCAGGTCAAGTGCCGCGTCGCGGAGTGCGTAATACTGTTCGGGCGCGGTCGCCGCCATAGCGTGCACGGTCTCGTGTGCCAGCGTATGTATGACCGCGCTTTTCTCTGCCGAATAGTCCGCACCGTTTCCGATACCCGCGTTTATATCTACGTATACCGTGTTCGTACTTCTGTCATAGGAACCGTTTTCGCCTCTTTTTCCTTTTTCGGAGTATTCGACCGTAACGTTCACGCCGAGAGCCTCCGAAAAAGCGCGGAGAAACGCCGCGTAATCCTTTTGAGAGACGTCAAGCCGTTTGCCTTTCAGTGCACTGTCGTCGAATTTTGCGGAAAATTCCCGTTTGCACACTGAAAAATCCGTGGCGTCGGCGTGTAACACTTCGTTTTTTCCGTCCTCTTTGTACTGCTCGGGAATATATTTGTAAAAACTTTCGTCTTCAGACTTGATTTTTTTGAAATATTCAGGTATACTTATATATGACGGGGGAGAGTATTGTCGGGCAACGCCGTTTTCGGCGACCTCTTGCTTAACGATCCCGTCCTTTTCTATACTCTCCAAGGCAATTGCCGTGCGGGGAGTATTTTCTTTTTCCGTTTTTACGTGCTTTTCCGTACTTTCCGACAGCTTCGCGTTTTTCGTTCCTTCTTCACCGTGCCGTTTTGAGCGCGCCTCCGTTCTTGCCGCACTTTTCTCCGATTTTCCCGCACTCCGCAGTGCCCTGCCCGACAAAAATGCCGCCTTCAGCGCATTTTCGTTCAAACCGTACTTTTCATACAGTTTGAGCGCCTCCTCAAGCGCGCCGTCACGCACCACCGCCTGACCGTAATTTTGAGCGCCTATCCAACCGCTCCAGAACAGAGCGGGAGACATATCCGCACCGTAAAGCGCGTAATTTGAAACAAATCTGTTTGCGTTCTCCGCCGAACCCGTAGCGGCAGCCAAAATATATACCTCGGCAAGCTCCGCGTCCGCAGTCGGCGTCTCGGCAAGGCTCGACGTCGTGCCGTCAGCTTTTTTTATTATTATCTGCTCTGCCTCCGCACCGCCGAAATCGTATATCGGCAGGATATTTTCGTAGCTTATGACGTCTCCGAAGGGTACGGTTTTCGCCTCTTTTCCTGCTTTTTCGACGGTATTCGACACGTCGGCAGCCGCCTCCTCGGCAATTTTCGTCTTTTGCTCCTGCCATTTCGGTGCTCTGACATATGCCTCGCGCGCGACTTCGTTTACAAGCCTTCCGAGGCGGTAATTACTCTTAGGATTTTTTTCGTACTTCTCGGCACTCTTATATGCCGCAGTATCGGTGCCGTAGCTCTTTGCCGCCTCGGCGTATTCCCCGATTGCCGCCTCCGCGTCGGAAAGACTGCGTATTTCCTTACCCTCCGCAGTATAAAATTTTGCCGAACGTATCGCGTCCTCGAGGCGGTATTCGCCGACTCCGATTGCCGTGAATGCTCCGCCCATAAGTCCGCCCGACAAAGCCGCCTCTCCGACCTGTGCGCCAAGCTCGCCGAACACCTTTCGGCGTGCCTCGCTATCGGTCATTCCCGCCGCTTTGTATTCCTTAATTGCAAGCTCTGCGTTTGAAAGTCCGCCCATATACAGCGTATCGAACACGATATTTGCAATTTCCGTAGCCGCCTCCTCCGAGGCGTTAATCCCTACCGACGCCGCCGTGCGCCCTATAATATTTTTCAAGTCCTTTGGGTCGAGACTTTCGAGATATTTTCTCGTGCTCTTTATATTGCCTATCGAAACGCTCTCGAAAAGCATTTCAAACGTACCCGCCGCCAAACCGCTCGCAGCCGCCTGCTCCGACGTCGCCCCGCGCGACAGCGCGTCGTTCATACCCGATGCCGCCGCGCTCGCGCCGAGAAGAAGCGCGCCTGCCGGTATCAGAGAGGCAGCGTAACTGTCAACGCCCGACATAGCGGTATTATAAAAGAAACGCCCGACATTTCCGAAATCCGACGACGCCCCGGAGCGCAGTGCTTCGGTGTACCGCGAGGCATTTATCGCCTCCGACTCGTTCAATCCGGCGTTCATAAACCATTTTGTCTGTTTTGCAAGCCATTCCGCCGACGACAGCAGATTTGTACCGACGGACGCGGCGGAGCCTATTATCTTATGCTCGTCGGCAAAGTCGTACAAAGCCTTGCTCTGCCTTTGCTTAAGCGTATCCGACATACCCGACATATAACTTGAAGCGGCACCCGCGCCTTCGGTGTTGTAGAGATAGCGGTATCGGCTTTTTTCGTCATCCGTAAGGTATTTGTCGAAACGTTCCTTTTTCATAGCCTTATCGGACGCCGCCGTTCCGACGGAGTGAAGGTTCCAATCCGCGTTATCGGACAGCCCGTAGGCTTGAGCGGCTCTTGCAAGTCCGAGCTCATTTTCGAGCTTTTTTATTTCTTCCGCGGGATTTACGCTGTCAAGCGCGGCTTTTCTGCCGTCCTCGGCGTCGGAATAAAGCTCCTTATTATAATTTTTAAAATAATCGGAGAAATATATTTCTTCTCCGCCGTCTCCGTATATCGGCTGTTCGAGGCTCTGTCCTATTCCGACGGCACTCTCAAAGCCCTTGAAAACTTCTCTGTCGGCAAGCAAACCGTCGAGCTTTTTCTGTCCCGCGTCTATATCGTAAGAGGAATAATATTTATACGCCTCGGCATCCTCGCCGTCAATGCCGTTTTGTCTGAGCAATGAGCGCGCCGCCATTTTTTCTCTGCGCTCTATGGCACGGACTGCACTTTTATGAGCCAATCTTGAAGATAATTCTTTGTCCACGTCCTACCTCTTTTACGATTTTTTAAGTGCCTTAAGCTTTGCCTTTAACGCCTTCCAAGCGTCCTTATCCGATTGCTCCAGCGTCCAATTCTCCAACTCGTCATAGAAAAATTCGTTGCCGAATTGGTCTCTGTAAAGGGCGTCCTTACCGCTTCCCGATACGTAAGTCCATTTTCTGTCGGCGACATTTTCGCTGTTAGAGCGCGTTTGTACGAGGTGCTCTGCAATGGCGTCTCCGTCATAGCCCATGTATACGTATTTTTGCGTAATATTGCTTATAAGCTCCTCCTCCGAAAGGTCGTTTTCAAAGTAGCCCTTTTTCATATATTCCGACGCGGCGGCATTGAGAATATCAAGCGTAGGAGCATTCAGCCCAGCCGAATACTCGGAGGCAAGCGTATTGAGATACGTTTCCTCGTCAGTACCGTAAAAATCCGCAATATTTGCATAATTTCCGAAGCGTGCGTCCTTCTCCGCGCTCTCGAGGTCGGAAAGATAGTCCTCCTCCCACGCCGTTTTATCCGCGCTTTCGCGGTTCTGCAGTACATTAAGCTTTCCCAGCAATGCATCTCCTTCGGCGTTATAGCGCGACAGTGCCTGATTATAAAAATCGTTTTGCGCGCTGTCTATTTGAGAAAGATAATTGTTATATGTTTGCTGCCCCGCCGTCACGGCGTAAGAATTGCCGTAGCCGCCCGTCATTGCCGACGCCTTGCCCACGGTGTCGGTCATTGCCGTTTTTCCGTTTCTGCGCATCATATCGGCATAGCTTTGATATGCCTCGTCCGTCTCGGGGTCGTAATCAAAGCTTCTTTCGGTATATTGCTTTTCAATACCGTCGATAAGCTCTTCGTTCCTGCTCTCATATTTCTCTCCCCTTTTGTATTTATATCCCATATTCTCCTCCGGTGCTTTTATTTTCTTCAGTATACCACACCCCGCACTCAAATTACCAGCCCCCGAGGCACGGAGATGCGTGTGGGGACGCGTCCACCTTTTTTGAAAAAAAGGTGGAGCCAAAAAACTTTCTGAAAAGTTTTTTCTGAAAAAGTTAAGCGAATAAAGTGTAAGGATAAATCAAAGTACGGCGAAACTTTTTGATGAACAAACCCGACGGCGCCTCCGCCGCCTTACGGGTTTGATTAAAAAACGAAACTGCCGTCTCCGTCCGTGTCATTCTGAGCGGAGCGAAGAATCTCGGACGCCTCATATGGTATAGAATCAAGTAAGCAATTATGTTATAATAAAGGGTGAAAAATAAAAAGACCGCACTGCTGTGCGGCGGAACGGGAGTAAATATGATAAAAATCAATTATTACGGCAAATACGGTATTTCGGTGCGCGGTCACGCGGGCGCGGCACCGTCGGGAAAAGATATTGTTTGCGCGGCTGTCTCTGCACTTACATACGCTCTTTTGAACACTATGCTCGAAAACAAAACAAGACTCGAGAGCTGTACCTTGAATATCGGCAACGGCAAAGCGGACATTTTTGTTACGCCGAAGGCGGTATATGAAAATGAATGCAGCGGGGCGTTTGACGCCGTAACATGCGGCTATAAGCTATTGGCAAAGGATTATCCCGATTTTGTGGAGATAAAATACACTCCCTGCGACTGACCTGCCAACTTTTAAAACATTCCGCACGGATATCGATTTTTTTGCAAAAAGCTATTGACAAATCAACGAAAAAAGGTTATAATAAAAGCAAAGAAGGGGCGCCGATGACGGTTGCTTCCTCAAATTATGGTTAAAAAGATAACCGCCTTATTGAGAAGACAGGCGGTTATCTTTTTTGTTTACTTGCGGTCGTTTTTGAAAAACGTTGCAAGCGC